>JAHEEZ010000144.1 GCA_024640445.1 Acidobacteriota bacterium
CTTCGCGGCTCTGCGGTTGGCTCTTGCCGCGGATTTTCGCTGAATACGCGGATAGGGGAACAATCAAACCTCAAATCCGCCTTCTCCGCGACATCAGCGGCATCGATCGCTTCAAATCGATGAAGCTGCTTTCCTATCAACCTCTGCGCCCTCTGCGTGCTCCGCGGTTAACTTCTTTTCCTTACCGCGACGTTCTGTTCCAGGAGATGCGCCTGAACATCGCCGATCAGATAGAGCGAACCCGTTACCAAGATCAGACCGCCTCCGCTCAATTCGCGTGCAAGACTTACCGCATCGCCGACAGTATCGGGCGCGAATACTCTCTCACGCGGAAACCCTTCCGGGACGAATTGCAGGAGGTCATCGACGTCCATCGCCCTCGGATTCGAGGGCTTTACAAAGATCAAGCGTTCAGCGAGCGGAAACAGTATCTTCGAGATCTCTCCAAGGTCCTTGCCCGCCATCGCGGCGAACATCATTGTGATCGGCGCCTGAACATTCTCGTGGAGATACTCCCGCAGGACCCTCGCTCCGGAAACATTGTGCGCGCCGTCAAACAGAAATCCTTCGCGGTATTCGATCCGCCCCCTGTGCGACGCTCCCTCAAGCCCCTGAACCACCGCGGCCGCATCGATCACGATACCTTTTTCGGCGAGAGTTTCCGCCGCAGCGATCGCCGTGCGAGCGTTCGAGATCTGATGGCGGCCTGCCAGGCCGAGCCGCACATCCCGGTAGATCGCGATCGGCGAAGCGAACGTCACCTTGCCATCGTCTTCCGAAAAAGAAATATCATCTGCCCTGACGAAACCGACTCCCTGTTCGGAGCATTTCCCTTCGATAACCGCCAGCGCGTCCGAAAGCTGTTCCGAAACAACCACCAGAGAGTCTTCGCGAATTATCTCCGCCTTTTCGGCGGCGATCAGTGAGACCGTGTCGCCTAGCGTCTTCATATGGTCGAGATCGATCGGCGTCAGCACCGCCACCTCAGACCGCGCGGCTGTGGTCGCGTCGAATCTGCCTCCGAGGCCTGTTTCAAGGATGGCGAGATCGACCCCCGCGTCGGCGAACGCCAGTAGGGCCATCGCGGTAACGTGTTCAAAATAGGTCGGCAACGCCTTCAGTTTGCCGCTTGCGACCAGCTCCTCGCCTTTTCCGCGTACGATCGTCGTGTACCGGGCGAACTGTTCTTCGGATATGTCCGCACCGTTGAGACGGATCCGCTCGGTGATGGAAACAAGGTGCGGAGACGTGTTCATACCCACCTTCAAACCGGCCGCAAGCGCCATCGATTCGAGGAACGCGCAGGTCGATCCTTTGCCGTTAGTTCCCGCGACCTGTACTTTCAGATATTTGTTTTCAGGGTGATCGAGCGCCTCGAACAGCGCGAAGGAGTTTTCGAGACCGAACTTCCTGACCGAAAGTTCAAAGCCAAGACTAAGAAGATATTCCTGGGATTCCCTGAAGTCCATCCTGGCGCCTTCTCAATCGGCCAGAAGCCTTCGGTGGTAATTGATCTGCCCGAGATGATAGTTGAGGTGGGTCAATAGATGGGCGAGGACCCAGGCATTCGTCCTCACTTCGCCGAGGAATTCCTGCGGATAATCCGCTTCGAGGTCTTCATCCGTCATTGAACCGAACGATTCCGCTGCCGCGAGTGCCGCGGCTCGAAGTCCGCCGGCGACCTCTGCGCGGGAAATGTCTTTGTCGGCGAATTCCTTGTCCCGGTCCCTCACGTAGCCGCTGCCGCCGAGTACGGCGCCAATGAAATGATTGATATTGCCCGCGAGGTGCAGCGCCAGATTTCCTCCCGAATTCCCGATCCCGTCAGCCAGGGTCCAGAGCGCTTCGTCCGAAACATACTTCTCAACTTCCTCCGCGGCTTTGCCGAGGTCCCTTGCGAACAGCGAACTGAATACTTCGACCGACATCTTGATTTGATCACCCTTTATTCATCATGAAATCGAGCAGACGTATGATCGTGTCGCGCATTTCCCTGCGGTCGACCACCATATCCAACATCCCGTGCTCAAGAAGGAATTCGGACCTCTGAAAGCCCTTTGGCAGCTTCTGGCGGATCGTCTGTTCGATCACGCGCGGCCCCGCGAATCCTATCAGAGCTTTCGGTTCCGCGATGATCGCGTCCCCGAGCATCGCGAAGCTGGCGGTAACACCACCCGTCGTGGGATCGGTCAGCACGGATATGAAAGGAAGTCCCGCGTCATGAAGTTTGGCGAGCGTCACGGAGATCTTCGCCATCTGCATCAGCGAAAGCGTCCCTTCCTGCATACGCGCGCCGCCGGAAGCCGAAAATATTATTACGGCGCCGTCCGTCTTCAACGCCCGTTCGATCAGCCGCGTGATCTTCTCACCGACAGCCGAACCCATCGAGCCCCCGATGAACGACATATCCATCGCGCCGGCGTAAACCTTGTGGCCTCCCACAGACCCCTTACCCGAGATTATCGCTTCCGGAAGTCCGGATTTTTTCTGGGCGTCCTTAATTCGTTGCTTATAAGGCTTTGAATCGACAAAATCGAGCGGATCGTCGGAAACGACCTCATGGTCGAGTTCCTCGTAAGCGCCCTCGTCGAAAAGCATTTCAAGACGCTCGCGGGCGCCTATCCTGAAGTGGAATCCGCAGTGAATGCAGACCTGGTGCGATTCCGTCAGGTCGCGCTTATAGAGCGGCGTGTCGCACTCCGTGCATTTTACGAAGATTCCCTCCGTCCTGACCGTCTGATCTTCGCCCCGGGTCTGGTCGTCGATCTTAGGCTTGTCTCTTCGGAACCATGACATATTGTGGTTTGATTTTAGTTACACGCTCGGGCGTTTAGCAAGTCGGAATTTGATTTACGAAAGCACTCCGAGGATCTCACTGTGGATGATCCCGTTGCTCGCGCAGATCGGCGGACGGTACACGCTGAATTCGCTTCCGTCATAGTTCGAAACCTTGCCGCCTGCTTCCTCGATCAGAAGGACACCGGCGGCGACATCCCAAGGGTTGAGACCTTCTTCCCAAAAGCCGTCAAACCTTCCGCAGGCGACATAAGCAAGGTCGATCGCCGCGGACCCGTCCCTTCGCACCGCTCTGGAAGCTAGAAGCATGTTGGCGAAATCCTTGGCAAAATGGGGCCTCTCGGATATGTCGTATGGAAACCCGGTGACGAGAAGCGAATCGCCCAGTTTCGCGGTTTCAGAAACGCTGATCCGCTTGTTGTTCAGGCTCGCGCCGCGTCCTTTTTCCGCGGAGAACATCTCATCGCGGGTCGGATCGTATGTAACGGCCAGGACTATTCGCCCTTCGTGCTCGAGCGCGATATTCACGCAAAAGCAGGGATATCCGTGCGCGAAATTTGTCGTTCCGTCCAACGGATCGATTATCCACTTCCAGGTCCCTTCGCCGGATAGCACGGCCTCGCCCGATTCCTCCGCAAGTATCGAATGCCTGGGATAATATGTCTTTATCTTGTCAACGATGAACTTCTCCGAAGCAAGATCAGCTTCGGTAACAAGGTTGATCTCTCCCTTCTTGGAGATCTCTATCTTCCGCCCGAATTTCTCAAGCAGAATGTTTCCCGCCTCTCGGGCGGTTTCCATCGCAAAATTTAGCATTGTCCAAAAACCAAGGATCGGCTGCCGGTTTTCAAATCATCCGGCAATGCCGATCCGATCCCGCCTTACCGCCGATCCAATCTCCGCGATCGGCACGAGGCTTATTTCCTGAAAAATATATCAACGTAATCGACTATGCCCTCGCACGGGCTGTCCATCTCCTGCAGACGCCAATACTTACGCTTACCGGTGATCTTGAACGTCATATCGCCTTCCCGAACGCACGGTTCGCCATTGTTGTTGTGGCTGACGCTGGTCACGATCTTTCCGTTGAATTTGAAATCGTAGCGGTTCACCTCGGTGATCACCCCTTCGATAGAAAGATAATCTTCGCTGTCACGGGCCTTCTGCTCGCCCTCCAGATAGAACATGCCTTCCTTTTCGGTGACCGTTGCCTTCCCGAAATAGTCCCAGCTTATCCACTGGAGCGAGAACATATGCTTCCCGAGAAGCATATTCTTCGCCGTCTGGCTGTTAACGGCCGTCTTTTGCTGGGCAAAAACACCTGCCGCCAGCAAAAGAATGGAAGTGATGATAACTGTGTGTCTGGTGATTCTCATTTGTCCTTTCCGATGAATTTTCCGGCCAGCTGAAGGAACTCCACGATCTGCTCGTCCCAGTACGGCCATTCGTGCTTTCCAGGGCGCTCGCGGAATTCGTGCGGCACCTTCATCTTCAGCAATTCCCCCGAGAAATCCCGATTCTGGCCGATCAGGCCGTCTTCGGTACCGCAATCGAAATAAAGGAACGGCAGGTCTTTCACCTGTTCTTGCTTAACTGCCGCAAGCAGTTTGAAGACATCGTTCTCGGCCCGGACCTTGCTGTCCATCGGTCCGAATACTGCGTTCAGCGAATCGGCAAGCGCCTTCCATCCTGTGAACGCCGCTCCGTCGAATTCCGCGCCTCGCACCGCTCCGCTGAAAGAACCCGCAAGCGCGAATCTTTCGGGATGTTTCAGAGCGAGTTTCACAGATCCGTAACCGCCCATCGAAAGGCCGGCGATGAATCGCCCCGGCCGATCGACTCTTGATTTGTATTTCGTCTCGACAGCGGGGATAAGGTCTTCGAAGATGAAACTCTCGTACCTGTCTTTCGGCGCGTTCAGAGCGTCGGTGTACCAGCCGTCATTGCCCTCGGGCATCACGATGATCAGATCGTACGGTGCCGAGTGCTCGACCACCTTCGATCTCTCCGCCCAATCGCCGTAATGACCGGTCAGTCCGTGCAAAAGGTAGAGCACCGGATACCGCTTTTCGCCTGCCGCAGAATACCCTTTGGGGAGGATCACGTTATACGGCACCTTTCGTTCAAGCGACTTGCTGTCCAGGTACTCTGTGGACAGGCGCGCCTGCGCTTGCGCGCCGCCGGCAAGAACCGAAAGGAGAACGAAAAGAAGGCCCGCCGCCGAAAACGCCCGGACCTTTAGTACTGACCTCAATTCTGAATTTCTCATTTGAAGAACCGGCTGAGCCAACCGGAGTCCTCGTTATTGTCTACGACCTGCGCGAGTTCGCCGGCGTCGAGCCAGACACCCGAACATTTGTCGCATACATCTATCGCGATCCCCTCATATTCCGTCTCGAAAAGGTGGCCGTCGCATTTGGGGCAGTCAACGTGAAGGTCTTTGACCTCCTCGGTCTCGAGCTTAGCCTTCATCTTCTCGATGAGCTCTCTTTCTTTGCGTCTGAAATACTCGTTCTCAAGCGCTTTGCCGCGCTCTTCCAACATATCTGACATTTATGTGGTGTCTCCGTAATAAAAGATTTTCTTATCAGAGAGAAAAATAGCAGACTCTTTCGGAACATTCAAAAACGCGGGAAATGGCGGGAATCTTCCGGGCAGAGGTAGGTCAGGCGTTGGTCTTATGGATCACCGAACTCGTACGCTGGCGTGCCCTCTTTGCACGGCGTATCGTGTTTCGACGGCGCGCCCTTGAATCAGCCCAACGGGACACCTGCTGGATCGGATGCCATTCAAACTCTTCCTGTGATTGGACCTCGCTCGAAGCCCGCTTCAGTTTCAGCGTTCCGACCGCAAACGCGAGCACGATGGAATTGAAAACAATGCCGGCGATGATCACCAGCCAGCCTGGCGCGAGTCCCACGGAAGCCCTTTGAAGAAAGACATCGAGATTCGGAGTCGGATACGGATGCAGGTAGACTTTGAGCGCCCAGCTTAAGGCCAGAAGCACAAAGATCCATATGTAATTGGACCGCAGACGCCTGCCCACCGCTTCCCATTCGCTGATGGTGAAATGGGGACTTATCAGGTCTGAGGAAATGTGTTCCGCCCATTCCTTGTCCGGCGGGATCGAACGGTAAGAGAGCATCGGCGCGATGTAGCCAGTTTCAAGCACCCTTACACGATTCGCCCACACTTCGTAATATCGGTAGCGCCGCGCCTCCATGAAGAGGAATATCGCGACAAGTATCGAGTTGATGGGGATGGCGAAATGCGGATTGTCCGGCGAACTGAAAACGAACGAAAGCGTGGCGCCAGCCGTGATCACGGCCCAGTTGGTCGTCGCGTCCAGCCTCGTACGCCAGACGTTCGAACGAGCGACCTCACCGCGATAAAAATGGATCATCGCGGTGTTGAAATCGCTCAGCGCCAGTTTTTGGGGAATAGATGTCGGATCGGTCTTCGGTTTTTGCTTCCGCTCACGCACTTCTTCCGTTAGCGATACCAAAGCGGGATTTTCGCTGTGAAGCCGAAGGCTTTTTATAAATGCGTCTTCTGTCTCGTGAATGTCTTCACTCATACGTCGGGCGGGACCCCTAAAAGCCGTTCCGGGGAGAAACGACGTAAGATGTTTATCATTTTAGTAACCCTGATGCAAGGATTACGGAATGGCGGCGGCAGTCCGTAAGGGAATAAGGTGTTCTTCCCGAATTTACGGCTGAAAACGGCGTTCTTTCAGATCCCCGACCGATAAGCATCCTAACGGCGTTTCCTTGACACACCCCGCTCCGGAGCCTATATTTTCTGTTCATCCGGCTCACCGGATGATCCTCTTTCTGATGGACCAGACCGACGAAACCTATATGGAACTGGCCCTCGGGGCCGCCGTCAAAGCGGGCCGGAGGGGAGAGGTGCCGGTCGGCGCCTGTGTGGTCGGACCGGACGGAAACGTTTTGGCAGTCGCGTCAAATTCGCCCATCGCGGACAGCGATCCAACTGCTCACGCCGAGATACTTGCGCTGAGGCAGGCGGCGGCGAAACTTGGCAATTACCGTTTGACTGGATGCTCGGTTTATACGACCATTGAACCTTGCGTCATGTGCGCCGGAGCCCTTCTAAATGCCAGGATCGGACGGCTTGTATACGGCGCCGCGGACGACAGGTTTGGCGCAGTGGAATCACGATTCCGTTTATGCGACGACAGTTCTTTGAATCACACGATCGAATTGGTTTCCGGGGTTTTGGAAGAACGCTGCTCGGCGTTGATGAGCGGTTTTTTCGAGGAACTCAGGGCAAAGAGGCGAAAGCCGTCTGATTAGGCCGCCCGGATGCCGGATCGTTTTGCGGAGAGGTGCGAGAGTGGTTGAATCGGACGGTCTCGAAAATCGTTGTACCCTTACGGGTACCGTGGGTTCGAATCCCACCCTCTCCGCCATCATCGTTTAAGAATAGTTTCGGGAAAGGTGCAGGAGTGGTTGAACTGGCAGCATTGGAAATGCTGTGTACCTTTACGGGTACCGTGGGTTCGAATCCCACCCTTTCCGCCAGATTCAGGATCGATCCGGCGTTCGCGTTCCAAGATTTTGCGAATTTCGGCTCGATCGATTTTTTTTATGGCTTCAGGCTCCGCACAAGGCTTGAATTGTGAACCCCGCCAGACTGGGAACAGAGCAACGGTAGCAATTTCATCCTGTGTTGCGGTTAAGTCTGAAGCCTCCATTTTTTTAAAACCGGGATTGTTAGACAGCCTTCCAATTCTGAACTAAACTTATCACCTACTTTTTTGAATAGTTCTGAATCATGTCTTACCAGGTACTCGCAAGAAAATGGCGTCCTCAGATCTTTGAGGAGGTAATCGGCCAGGAAGCGATCACGCGGACGCTCCGCAACGCGATCGAGACCGGAAGGCTGCATCACGCCTATCTTTTCAGCGGCGCCCGCGGAGTCGGCAAGACGACGACGGCCCGACTGATCGCAAAAGCCCTGAACTGCCGGAAAACTGAAGAACCGAATCCCTCGCCCTGCAACACGGGTGACGCGGATGCGTGCCCGTCCTGCCTCGAGATCGCTGAGAGCCGCTCGATGGACGTGCTTGAATTCGACGCCGCGTCCCACACGAAGGTGGAAGAGATCCGCGAAATCATCCTTGAAAGCATCAACATCAATCCCGCGCGCGACCGCTACAAGGTTTTCATCATTGACGAGGTCCACATGCTCTCGAAGTCCTCGTTCAACGCGCTTCTGAAGACCCTGGAGGAACCGCCCGACAACGTGGTCTTCGTGATGGCTACTACGGAGCATCACAAGGTGCCGGACACGATCACGTCGAGATGCCAGGAGTTCGAGTTCCATACGATCGCTCTTCGGAAAATACTGAAGAGGCTGGAAGAGATTGCCGTCGCAGAGGACGTGAAGATCTCACCGGAAGCGCTGAAAGAGATTGCCCGGTCAGGCGAGGGGTCGATGCGCGACGCTCAGAGCAATTTTGATCAGGTCATCAGTTTTTCGGGTGAGACGATAGGCGTTGAAGACGTTTCGGCGGCACTCGGCATTGCCGGCACGGAAAATCTTGTGAGAACCATCCGTTCGATCTCTGAGCGCGATTCTACCGAGATGCTGAAGGTCGTTGACGATCTTGTCGCGCGTGGACAGGACCTACGGAATTTTTGCCGCGACCTTATGTCCTATGTTCGAGACCTGCTCGTATTCAAGATCGCGGGCGACGCGCATGGTCTCCTTGACACCGCGATACTTTCGGCGGAGGAGATGAATGACCATGCCGCCCCTTTTCTGGAAGCCGATCTGATCCGGTTCTTCAACTCGCTGGCCGAAACCGAGGCATCCCTACGTGACGCCGCAGAGCCCAGGTTCGTGCTGGAGGTCGGGCTTGTAAAGCTCGCCGAAATGCGACGTGTCGTCCCGATCGAGGACATTCTGAAACGTCTGGCCGAGATCGAGTCGGGGGGTTCAAAGGCCGCTGCAGCGGGCACCGCTTCGGGTGAACCTTCAAGATCACCTTCACAAAGCCCGGAACAGACCGAGCCGGAAAAAAAAACTCTAGAAACCGGGATTGACCCGGATACCCGCGATTCAGAGGCTTCTTCAATGCCCG
>JAHEEZ010000145.1 GCA_024640445.1 Acidobacteriota bacterium
AACCGCACAGGAACGGTCGTGACCACTCTGACTCTACGGGATGACGCGGCGGCGACGATGCCTTCGAGCGGCATTCCACCGGTATCTGGGACGTTTAAGCCGACAAACCACGGCGCTAACGATCCGTTCGATGCCCCGGCACCTGCGGGCCCGTACGAAAACCCGGCTCCCGGCGGAAGTGCCACCTTCCTATCCGCATTTGGAATGGACGGTTCGGCAATGAACGGCGACTGGAAACTGTGGGCGGATGATGACGCCCCCAGTGACCCGGGACAAATGGCCGGTTGGAAGATCACCTTTGAATCCGACGACTACATCTGCAGCCTGACCACAGGAACAGCACGTGCGGACTTCGACGGTGACGGCCGAACGGACATTTCAGTATTCCGTCCGTCCGACGGAAACTGGTACATCAACGGCTCGACCGCAGGGTTCTTCGGACTCAACTGGGGCCAGGCTGGTGATGTCCTGATTCCCGCTGACTATGACGGCGACGGAAAGACCGATGTCGCTGTTGCCAGAATGGAAGCCGACCAGAACATGGCTGACTTCTACGTGATCTACAGTGAAACGCTGACGTCTGTCGGATATTCCTGGGGCGAACCGGGAGACATCCCGCTTGCCGGAGACTACAACGGTGACGGCAAAGACGACGTTACGGTCTTCAGACCGTCTGAGAATACGTGGTACACCATCATAGATGGTTCAACCTCGCTCATCAGGCAGTATGGAAACACCGGTGACACTCCGATCGTCGGCGACTTCGATGGTGACGGCACTGACGACCTCGCGACGTGGAATGCGGGCGTTATTAACGCTCAGCTTTCCGGAGGCGGCAGCCTGTCCCACAACGTTGGTGGAAACATGAACGTCAGTGGTGACTTTGACGGTGATGGCAAGCACGATACCGCATCGTTCAATACCTCAAACGGAGAATGGAAGATATGGATGAGCATGACAGACGCGATCGAGACATATTCGTTCGGCCTGGGTACTGACATTCCTGCTCCTGGAGATTACGACGGTGATGGCAAACAAGACCTTGCTATTTACAGGAACGGCGAATGGTGGATCTTTAGCAGTGCCTCCTCGACCGTTTCGGTATCCGCGTTTGGCGTGAGCGGCGATGGTGTTCTGCCGCTTGCATCCGCGCCGTAAAGGTGGGGGGACCGGCTGACATACGGTGGCCGGTCCAATCCCTGAATCCCTGAGGCTGTCTGATAAGGCAGCCTCTTTTTTTGTATGCGGGTGGCGGACCTGCTATCCAGAATTGTATAATTCAAAGTTCATGACTTAGAGAGGACCGGGCCCGACGCTTTGACGACCTCACGACAGTCGAATTAATAGGGATTCCGGTTATCAGGGCCTTCCTACAGCCCTCGTTAGACCCGCGAAATATCTGGGAAATACATTGATCAGCAATTAAACGAGATAATCCTGCAATTAAGGCGTAGGCCGTCGTGTCTTCGCATGCCTGGGGAAATTTGAAGACAATATGATCGCGTCTGGAGGGGTAGAAATGAAGAAACAGGACACGCAGTATTCCAAAATGGGCCTTTACGTATCCGTATCGGTATTGAGCATCGTATTCACGCTGGTGCTCTTGCCATATGTTACCGGGTCGGGAGCCGTCGAAGCTCAGTCATCCCAAAAAGGACTTTCAACCAAGACAGAAAGTAGCCAGAGAGGGTTTGAGAATTACGACATCCGAACCGCCAAGAACGATGCGGCGGTTGAGAACCTGATGAATTTCCGAAACTCCTCGGGCACAACCGCGTTCGCGGCAGCCGACGCGCGTGACGGAATGGTTAGGGCAGAAAGAGCTCTGCGAGAGCGGGTCCCGGGCCTCAAAGTAAAGTACGGCACGGAGCTTCGCACTCCTGAAGTGATTTCCCCGGACGTCTGGAAAGCGAACGTAGAAAGCCTTTCCGGAGCGACCGGCCGTTCCCGTGCCGAAACGCTTAGAAGTTTCGTGAAAGATAACAACGGTCTTTTGGGTCTGACCGATGCTGAAACCGACTCGCTCGTGGTCTCCTCGGACTATATGAACCCGTCGGGCAACATGGGTTTTGCCCATCTGGAACAGAAGGTCAACGGGATCCCGGTTTTTCAGGGCGCGGTGAAAGCGGGTTTCAGGAAGGACGGAAGCCTCTTTCGTGTGATCAACAACCTCGCACCGGGGCTTGAATCTTCGAACATCTCCGACGACTTCGGCGATCCCTCGGACGCGGTGAGATCCGCGGCCGGATATATCGATTACAAACTTCAGACCACGGATGTGGCCCTCAATTCAGTCGCCTCCGACGAACTGAAGGTGGTATTTGGCGAAGGCGACTGGGCGACCACTGCCGAGAAAATGTATTTCCCGATCGCGTACGGTGCTGCAAGGCCTGCCTGGCGCGTCCTGATCTGGGAACCGGTCAACGCCTACTACGTCATCGTCGATGCGGAAACCGGCACGATGTTGTGGAGAAAGAACATCACCGAAGACCAATCGGAAACAGCCACGTATGAGATCTACGGGAATCCGAACGCATTTATCGACTCGGCTGAGAGCCCCGCACCGCTGACTCCGGGACCGCTTAATCCGGCGGACGCGACCCAGGGTGCCATGCTGGCGAGGTCCCTGAGGACCCTTGTCGGCAATGAAACGCCAAACTGGGGAATGAACAATCTGGGCTGGATGACGGACGGAACGAACCTCACCGACGGCAACGCGGTTGAGGCCGGCATAGACCGGGATGGCACAAACGGCGTCGATGCAGCACAGCCCGGTGACGGTGCTTGTCCCGGCGCGGGCTGCCGCGTGTTTACGTCGACATGGAATCCTCCCCCAGGCAATCCGGCCCCCGGCGACAGTCCGCTGACGGCGCAGGCCCAGCGGGGTGCGGTCATACAGATGTTCTATGTCATGAACCTCTATCACGATGTGCTTTACAGCCTTGGTTTCAACGAACAGGCATTCAATTTCCAGAACGATAACTTCGGAAGAGGCGGCGCCGGCAACGACCGTGTTTCCGCTGAAGGCCAGGATTCTTCCGGCTCGAATAACGCCAACTTTTCAACGCCTGCAGACGGCGGGCGGGGCCGCATGCAAATGTACCTTTGGACCGGTCCGAATCCTGATTATGACGGAACGACAGATGTCGACGTAATAATCCACGAAGTGACTCACGGAACTTCCAATCGCCTGCACGGTAACGGTTCCGGGCTTTCAAGCAACATGTCGCGCGGAATGGGAGAAGGCTGGGGTGACTGGTACGGACATACATTGCTGGCAGAACCTTCGGACCCGATCAACGGGATCTATACAACCGGCGGATATGCCACATACCTCGGCGCTGGAGGAACCACCGCAAACTTCTATTACGGTATCCGACGCTTCCCAAAAGCGGTCATCGCATTTACCGGCGGTCCGAACAGTCGCCCACACAACCCTCTTACTTTCGCAGATCTTAATGCGGGTTGTGATCTGTCCGACGGCGCGTTTCCGAGAGGCCCCTTTGGTTCCTCGACTTGCGACCAGGTACATGCGGCCGGAGAAGTCTGGAGTTCGGCTCTGTGGGAGGTCCGCGCGCTGATGGTCAGCCGACTTGGTTTTTCGGCGGGCACCAGGCGCGTGCTTCAGGTGGTCACTGACGGGATGAAGCTGGCGCCGATCGGTCCTACATTTCTCGAAGAAAGAGATGCGATCATTGCAGCCGCCAGCGCGGCTTCCGCATCTCCGCAGACGTCTGAGGACGTCCAGGACGTTTGGGAAGGATTCCGCAGACGCGGAATGGGATTTTCGGCCTCGATCCAGAGCCCCTCTCCCGCACAGGTCACGGAAGCGTTTGACCTGCCCAACGTCGTCGTGGCAAATCCCGGATTCGCGGTCAGCGATTCACCGGGCGACAACGATTCTTACCCCGAGCCTGGCGAAAAAGTATTGGTTACGGTCGCGCTTAAGAACACCACAGGGGCCACCGTTACCGGGGTGACCGTATCGATAAATGGCGCGCCCGCTGTAAATTACGGCGACATTGCGGACGGTGCGACCATTGATCAGCAGATCGCGTACACCGTCCCTGCGCAGTCGACTTGTGGGGGCGTTTTCGATTTTGTTATCGACATAAACAGCAGCCGCGGAACCCGCCAGGAGATCCGCAGGGTCTTGCTCGGCGCGCCCGGAGATCAGGAATCCGAGAATTTTGACGGCGTCACTGCTCCAGCTCTTCCAGCGGGATGGACGGCAGCTCAGACCGGACCCGGAGTCGCGTTTGTGACGAAGACCGGTTCCGCGGACACTGCTCCGAATTCGGCATTCGCACCCAATACGGGACTGGCGGGCGGAAATTCGGGATCGACGATCGATTCGAAAGAGTATGCTATCGCGACGGAATCCGGACAGATCCAGTTCCGTAACTGGTACGACACGGAAGGGGGCTGGGACGGAGGCGTTCTGGAGATCAGCATCAACGGCGGCGCGTTTCAGGACATAGTGTCCGCCGGCGGTGTGTTCCTGGAGGGCGGTTACAACGGGACGCTTGGCGTAAATCAGAATCCGCTTGATAGCCGCCCTGCCTGGACCGGCGACTCCGGAGGATACATTACGACCGTTGCCAGCCTACCCGCATCTGCGAACGGAGCGAATGTCCGGTTCCGCTGGAGGTTCGGCGAAGACACGAATACGTCGAGCGTCGGTTGGAATGTCGACAGTGTTACCGTCACGAAGAACTTCACGTGCAATGTGGCTTCCGGCTCCCGGGCACCATATGACTTCGACGCGGACGGTAAAACCGACGTGTCGATCTTCCGCCCGAATCCGACTGTCGCGGCTCTTGGAAACGCAGCACCGGAAGGAAGCTCGTCACAATGGTGGATCCTGAACAGCGGAGACCTAAGCGCTCTCGGGGTGACATTCGGCGAGTCAGGTGACAACCCGGTGCCCCGTGATTTCACCGGCGACGGAAAGGCTGATATCGCTTTCTTCCGAAATAGCGATAGCAGCTGGTATGTGCTCCGGAGTGAAGATATGACGTTCTACGCCTTCCCCTTCGGAGCTGCGGGTGACATTGCAGCCCCCGGGGATTTCGATGGAGATGGAAAGGCCGATGCGGCAGTTTTCCGACCGTCGATAGGAACGTGGTTCATCCTCCGATCCTCTGATCAAAATGTCCAGGCAGTTCAGTTCGGACTGCAAGGCGACTGGCCCACGGTCGCGGACTATGACGGTGACGGCAAGGATGACATTGCTGTCCATCGCGCCAGTGACCAGACATGGTGGCAATTCAGGTCGACCGACGGCGTTATCGGGTATCAGTTCGGCACTCCCGACGCGTTGAACGCACAAGGCGATTACACCGGTGACGGGAAAGCGGATGTCGCCTTCTTTGCACAAAACACCCAGCAATGGTTCATCCTGCGGAGCGAAGACAATTCGTTCTATGGTTTCCAGTGGGGACAGGCGGCAGACATTGCGGCGCCTGGCGATTACGACGGTGACGGGAAAGTCGACGCGGCGGTGTTCCGCCCTTCGGACTCGACGTGGTACATCATCGGGTCCACATCGGGCTTCATCGCCGTTCCTTTCGGCCAGACAGGGGATCAGCCGATCCCTTCCTACGGACTTAACGATTGATCCCGGTCCTTTTCGGATCAACTATATCGATACTTTTCGAGGCCCCCGGATCAGGCGGCCTCGATTTTTTTTTCCGATGAGGACTCGCTGGATTTTGTTTTTGACCGGCAGCCGTGCTGTTTGTTAATCTAATTACAGCGTTAAGCGCTGTTTAACGCTTTCCGGTCGACAGTTCCATGTTGCCAATAAGCCTCAATCCCGTTAGAATTTAGCCCTACAAATGGATCAAGAGATAAGAGAATTCGTGCCCTCCTCGGGGATTTCGGAGCAGGTAGAGCCCGGCCCGACGCTGTCCGTTGGCGATCCCCAGTACCTCACGAACCGTGAAATAAGCTGGTTAAAGTTCAATCGGCGGGTTCTTGAACAAGCGCTGGATGAATCGGTTCCGCTTCTCGAAAGGCTGAAGTTCCTCTCTATCTTCTCAACCAACCTTGACGAGTTCTTCATGATCCGTTTTTCGGGTTTGAAAGAACAGATCGCGGAAGGCATCAACGCTCCGTCGCCCGACGGGATGACTCCGGAAGAACAGGTCCGGGCGATCAGGCTTTTGCTTCGGCCGATGCTGCTCGAGCAGATGATGTGCTTCAACGAGGAGGTTTTCCCAAGCCTCTATGATGAGGGCATAGAACTGGTTTCTTACCAGGACCTCGACGGGGATGTGCGTAAGCGCCTTGACGACTATTTCCTGAACGACGTCTTTCCCGTTCTGACGCCTCAGGCGGTGGACGAGAGTCACCCATTCCCTTACATTTCCAACCTCAGCGTGAATATGGGGCTGATGGTGGAGCCCGATCCGTCAATTGACCACGGTAAGATCAATCATCTTTACAAACAGCCGAGGTTTGTCAGGATCAAGCTTCCGCCAAACATCCCGAGATTGGTTCCGATCGAGGAAGGGCGTTCGACGTTCGTGCATCTGAGCGAGATCGTATCGGCGAACGCTACGCACCTTTTCCCGCATATGAACCCTTCAAGAGCTTTTCTTTTCAGGGTCACGCGGGATGCCGACATCGAGATCAGGGAAGATGAAGCGGGCGATCTTCTCCGCACGATGGAACGCGAGATCAAACATCGGCGGCGGTTCAGCTTCGCGGTGCGTCTGGAGGTTTCGTCAGAAATGCCGCCTGAGATGACGGACCTGATAGCGGGTTCGATCGGTCTCACGGACGAGGACGTCTACCGTATCAACGGATTCTTGAACATTCCCGACCTGATGACTCTTTATGGGCTTGACCGTCCGGACCTGAAAGATGTCTCGATTACCTACTCGGTGCCGAAGGCGCTCAAACAGCCGAATAAGAAGATCTTCGAGATTCTTTCTGAACAGGATGTTCTTGTGCATCATCCGTACACTTCTTACAACACGATCACCGACTTTCTTGACGCCGCGGCGGATGACGAGGATGTTCTCGCGATCAAGATATGCCTTTACAGGACCGGAAAGGACTCGCCGGTTGTTCGATCTTTGATGAGGGCCAGCCAAAACGGCAAACAGGTCGCAGCACTGGTCGAGCTAAAGGCGCGATTTGATGAAGAAAACAATATCGAATGGGCTCGAATGCTTGAAAATGAAGGCGTTCACGTCATATACGGGATGCTCGGGCTCAAGACCCACTCCAAAGTGGCGTTGGTCATCAGGCGCGAGAATGACGAACTGAAACGGTATGTCCATATCGCGACGGGCAACTATAATCCGGCGACCGCAAAGATCTATACCGACCTGGGACTCTTGACGTCAGACGATGAGATCGGAAAGGATGCTACGGACCTATTCAATTTCCTTACGGGATATTCTTACCAGACGGAGTACCGCCAGCTTGTGATCGCGCCTGTTGTTCTGCGCGAGAGAATGCTGGAACTGATAAAACGCGAGACCAGGAACAAGCTTGAAGGACGAGACGCGAGGATCGTAGCCAAGCTGAACAGCCTGACCGATGAAAAGATCGTTCGCCAGCTTTATAAGGCCTCGCAGGCTGGAGTGGAGATAGATCTGATCGTGAGAGGCATTTGTGTTCTTAGGCCCGGAATTCAAGGGCTCTCGGAAAACATCAGAGTCAGATCGATCGTCGGTAGATTTCTTGAACACCACAGGATCTTTTACTTCGCGAACGGCGGTGACGAAGAGATATATATCGGGAGCGCGGACTGGATGCACCGCAATCTCGATCGGCGCGTGGAAGCCGTGGTTCCGATAAAGGACGCGAAGCTGCGAAAATATCTTAAGAAGGATGTGCTTGGAGCCTACATGAGAGACAATGCAAACGCGGAGGTCTTGAATGCTGACGGCGATTACACCAAGGTTCAGCCCAGACCGGGAGAATCGAAGTTTGATTCGCAGATGTATTTTGTGGAAAGGGACATTTAGTTGTCGGTTTGCGGAACGACGCTCGGACGAGAGTTGGCGGAAACACTTTTTAAGACTTTTGTAGGCTCGAACCAGTCATCTGCAAAAGTCTTTTTTCGTATCTGGAGGACGGCATCGAAAATGAAAGCAAGAGAAAATAGAATCCCGAAACTAAAGGTAGTGGTACTTACCGTCTTCTTCCTGTTCACGATCGTTGTATTCCTGGGTCAGGATCGATCGTTGAACAAAGTCCACGCCTCCGCTTTTGGACCTTCTCCGTCTCACACCAATGCCCCGGGTGAGGGAAACTGTACCGCCTGCCATTCTGATTTCAAGGTGAATACAGGAACCGGAAGTCTTGTTATCTCGGGCCTGCCCGCCGCGTACCAGCCGGGACAACAGATCGAAGTTACAGTTACTTTGAGCCAGTCTGATGGCGTGATCTTCGGCTTTCAACTTACCGCTCTCGACGACAGTGGGGCGCAGGCGGGTTCGTTCACGCTTCCGAACCAGATGCCTGAGCAAATGCAGACCGTAGTCGGATTGGTAGGACCCGAAGTGAGGACTTATCTGGAACACACCATCTCGGGCATTACGCCGACCGAGTTTGGAACCAAGTCCTGGACCTTCACATGGAATGCGCCTGGAACAGATGTTGGACGGGTCACTCTTTACGCTGCGGGGAACGCTGCGAACAGCAACGGTAATTTAACAGGTGACTATATTTACACCGCGTCCGCAGAAACTGATACGGCAGCCCCTTCTGCCGTGCCATTCGACTTCGACGGCGATTCGAAGACGGACGTATCGGTGTTCCGTCCGAGCCCGTCTTCCCTGCTAGATAACGCCGCTCCTGAAGGTTCTTCTTCGCAGTGGTGGATATTCAACAGCGCTTCCGAGAGCGCTCTCGGGATCACCTTCGGG
>JAHEEZ010000388.1 GCA_024640445.1 Acidobacteriota bacterium
TTTGCGCACGCCGTTCACCCCCGGCTGAAGCCGGGGGCAACTGATGGAAGCGCACCCAGGGCTTTACCCCGGGCTATGTTTCTTGTCCGCTTCGCGGAACTAACGCACCGCCCCCCAGACCGCGTCAAGCAGTTCCTGAGTCCTCTCTGTTGCGGCGATCGAGGCGTCGCGCGCTTCAATGTTGCCGGATCTCGCGAGGTATTCGAGCCGGTCGAGCATAAGCGCTTTCGCCGATCTTTCCGATGGCGTCGATACAAACCCGTAATCCTTTGGCGTGACCTTGCCTTGCCTGACGGTGAATCCGACATCGTGGGCGGGGTCTCCTTCAGGGATGCCTTTCTGCCAGTCGAGTACGAAATCGTCCATTGAGACCATCCCTTTCAAGCCCATGATCTCAAGGTCCATCACACGTGCGTCGATGTCATATCCGGCCTCAAACGTGGACATCACACCGCCTTCAAATTCCAGAATGCCGGCCGCCCGGGACACCGCTCTTGTCTGATCGTCCCTGTGTGTCCAGGCTTTCACGGAGACCAGATCGATACCCGAAGGCAGATATTCGACCATCGCGCGCATCGAGTACCACGAGAGGTCGCCTAGCACTCCGGTCGGCTCCTTTTCCGGATCGAAACGAATGTTCGAGCGGTCCGGGACGAACGCATAGAACGAGCTTCTCAAAGCCCTGATCTCGCCGACGAATTCCGGTATTGCATTAATGACCGCCTGGGTCCGGGGATGATGGACGAAGTGCGTCGCGTCGAGGAAGGCCACCGAGTTTGACCGGCAGGCATGGGTTATGCGCCGCAAACTCTTAAGGTCGGCGAATGGCTTGTCCGCCAGAAGATGCTTTCCAGCGTGCGCCGCGGCAACACAGATGTCTTCTTCGGCAAACGTCGGGACGGCGGCATAGACGGCGTCGATCCCGTCCCATTCGAGCATTTCCTGCCACGAATCGAACGTCCGTCCGGCTCCATGCCTGGCCGCGAACTCCGCAGCCGTCCCGGAATCACGGCTCGAAACCGCAGCGAGTTCCACGTTATCCGAGTCCGGTATCGATTTCGCGATTATGTTCGCGATCGAACCGGTTCCGACAATGCCCAAGCGAAGTTTCTCGTTCATTGGTAAATAGTAGTTGGTTATTGGTGAATAACGAAGTTAGAGGAAGGTGAAGAGTGATGAGTGAGGGGTGATGGGTGATGAGTGATGGGTGATGAGAAATGGGTGATGGGAGATGAGTACTAAGAGATGAGGTCGACAAACTGAAGTTTATCGAACATCGTCTTCTGTCTTCTAACATTTCGCTTCGCTCACGGGCAGGGACAAGCCCTGCCCCTACGATTCCGTCTGTCTTTTGACTCCTGTCTCCGCTAAACCCTTTCCAAATTTTCCATTTAAGACTATCCTTTCGTACGTTTCAAAATATTCTGCTGGTTCAGATCCTCTAACACTTGGACTCGCTTGACGAAGTTCCGACCCGTTTTTCGTTCGGACTCAGTTACTTCCGGACTGCACATAGCAGCCCGTACAAATCGGAAAATCCGAAAAAGGAGACATCAGATGAAGAAATTCATTATTCTTGCGGTTGCCCTTGCATTCATTTCAGCGCTTTCGGTCAGCACGTTTGCCCAGTCCGACAAGGAGATCGCCGATGCCGTGATCAAGATGGCGAAAGGTCAATGGGCGGAAGAGAACGCGAATCCCGGACAGGCATCCAGCGCGGCAGTCGCTGACGACTATACGGAGTTTAACCGGGACTTTCCGACCCGGATCGACGGAAAGGCGATGGCTGACAGACTCTATGAAGCTCTAAGCAATGATGGCAGCAAAAGTGCCGCTTCTGAAATGACGAACGTCAAAGTCCAGGTTTACAATGGCGATACGGCGATCCTCACCTACAATTATCTTGGTGTGACCAAATTGGCTGACGGGACGACGGAGCCTTCACTGGCCAAATCAACGCGTGTTTACGTGAAGGTCGGCGGGACATGGAAACTGGTCCACGCCAATTTTGCTCCAGTAACCTTAAGGGACCAGGACTAGAAAGGTTTTTAATCCTTAAAGGTGAGAGACAAAGGGCGTCCAAGGAGCAGATGTAAAGATCCATTTTGGTTTTTGCGCTTCCGCCGAATGGGCGCCCTTTGATATTCTTCCGTAGAAAAATACCGTCTCTGGCTCGCGTTGAATCAATAGTGTTAGATTCAGAATGCTGAAGAGACCTTTCCAAATCGACATTCCAGCTACAAAATCTATGCCTCGACTTCAAATCAGCCCAGGATTTCATCTTCGTGCGACGGCCATCACATCGATCATCTTTCTCGCCGCATCTTTCATAGCGGCACAGTATTCTGCGGAGCCTCTTCCGAAAACACAACAAGAGGGCCCGAGCATCAAGTTCGAGTTTCCCGAAATGCTCGTCGGCACGGCAGAGTACGACGAAGGCCCGACGGGTACAACGGTTTTCTATTTTCCGGACGGTGTAAAAGCTGCGGTAGATGTCAGGGGAGGTTCTCCGGGCACGGTGAATGCCGCAGCGCTGATGAACTCCTGGGATAGGAAGATGATGCAGGCTGTGGTTC
>JAHEEZ010000389.1 GCA_024640445.1 Acidobacteriota bacterium
CCTATCTCGGAGAGGACCTTGTAGTGGGCCACGGTCGTGTTTGGTTCAAGCTTCAAAAATTATTCGGGGAAACCAATCTTCTTAACCAACTCCTTAAATTGCGGCTCATCTCTTAGAAAATCAAAATCTCGGGTTCTTTTTAGATCCGTTAATTTGGGATCGCGGTCTTGATAGGCTTTGTTCAGATATTCAAGCGTTTTTTCTTTGTCTTTGAGCTCTGCATAAGTTCGAGCAACGGAATAATAGTTGATAACAGCATTTTTATCTTTTTCCAATGCGGTTTTTATAGATGCCAAATTACGTTCCAAGAAGTTCCGTTTCAAACCATTAAAACCCTCTTGTTTGTAAATATCTTTACGAGACTGGATTTCGGCTTCGTTAACTCCGTATTTTTTCATTCCGATCCAATACTGTTCCACGGACTCCCGTTCCATCCCTTTCTCCAAATAAATCGTACTCAAATTAAAATGCACTCTACTTTGTTCCGGGAATAACTCGATGAACTTCTTGCATAGCTCTATCGCTTCATCCAACCTGTTGGCGTCTGCCAGCGACTTATATTTTCCAAAGAGAGTCGACGGATTAAAGGGGTCGAGTTCCAGAGCCTTGTCATAATTCTGGAGACCCTCGTCATACATTTCTTTGGTTGCCAGGAAATCCCCGTACCATTTATGCGCGTTGGCATATTTGGGATCGAGTTTGATCGCTTTCTTATATTCGCGTTCGGCTCCATCCCAGTCGTATTCGAACAACAAGATGTTCCCCATCGAGGCATGCGCTTGAGCGAGATCGTTATTCAGTTCGAGGGCTTTCAATGCCGATTGCCTGGCTTTTGGCAAGTATTCTGTCGAACGGTAGAGACCCCAGAAAGGTAGTAAAGTATAAGAATCGGCTAATCCTGTGTAGGCAATGGTGTAATTCGGGTCTTGCTCGATCGCCTCTTTGAAGAATCCGGCGGCTTTTGCTAATTCCTGAGCTCCATTCCGATCTGCTCTCTTGTTAAGATGATAGATCCCTTTCAGATAGAGTTGGCGAGCCTTTGGATCTTCCGTGTCCGATTTTGCAACCTTCTCCTGCCCGGCGGTTGTTAATTTCAAGCGCAGTTTGTCCGACACATTACGGGCGATCTCGCTTTGCAGTGTGACGAGATCGCTCATCTTGCGGTCGTATGACTGGCTCCAGATCGCATCGAGCGTGCCGGTATCAACCAGTTCGAGACTGAGCTTTATGTTATCTCCCCGCTGAACCAGCCGGCCGAGTAAGACCGCTTCGACACCGAGTTCATCGCCAATTTCCTTTGGAGTCTTGTTTTTACCTTTGTAAATGAAAACCGTGCTTCGCGCTTTTACCGACAGATCCGGGATCTCGGTCAGACTGCTGATGAGAGATTCAGTCATTCCGTCAGATAAGTATTCAACATCCTCGCTTCCGCTTTCATTGACGAAAGGCATTACCGCGATCGAATTGATCTGGCTGCTGCTTGAAAAGTACCAATAACCGATCGCGGCCAATGAGATCAAGAGAAGTGCCAACCCGCCAACGGCGATCTTGTTGAAGCTGGATCTCTTGAAAGCGATGCTGTCGTTCGCTCCCTCCGCGGTAGTGTTGTGTACATCCGCAGCCGTCGTTCCCTTGAAGACCCGTGTGTCCGGCCGGTCCGCACTCGATGGCTGGACTGTCTTTTCAAGCTTGTCCTGAAATTTCAGTTCATCATATACATCATTCAGATCCGCAAGCAGTCCTTTGATGGTCTGATACCGCCGGTCGGGGTTCTTGCGCAGCGTCTTGTTTATGATCTGAACGAGGTCGTCCGGAATCCCCATTCCGTCAAGCGGCGCGGGCTCTCTATTAATGATTGACGCGATGACCTCCATCGGTCCTTCACCTTCAAAAGGAAGCCTTCCGGCAACCATTTCATAAAGAAGGACTCCGAAACTGAAAATGTCTGTTCGGGCGTCAACTTTCTGACCCTTCGCCTGTTCGGGCGACATATAATTCGCCGTCCCGATGATCATTCCCGGAGAGGTGTTTACCTGGACGGCGGTCTTATCCTCGGATTCGACATCCGATGTGCGTTTTTCCGTGAGTTTGGCGATACCAAAATCCAGGATCTTAACGAGACCGTCTTTGCGGAGCATCACATTGTCCGGTTTGATATCCCGGTGGACGATCCCGGAAGCGTGCGCGGCGTCAAGGGCTGATGCTATCTGGGTCGCAATGTCCAGGGCTGCATTGAATCGCAGCTTCTTCTTCAGCCGTTCTGTCAGGGTTTCGCCATCGATGTATTCCAGGGCGAGGTATCGTCCGTGATCATATTTCCCGATCTCATGAATAGTAATGATGTTCGGATGATTGAGCGCCGAAGCCGCCTTCGCCTCCTGGATAAACCGGTTGACCTTGTCCGAGTCCTTGCTCAGTTCCTCGTTCAGGAACTTGATCGCCACCTTGCGGTCGAGCTCGGTATCCTGCGCCAGATACACCTCGCCCATCCCGCCCTTTCCAATTGAAGAGAGGATCTTGTAATGGGAAATTATCGTGTCTTTTTCAAGTT
>JAHEEZ010000146.1 GCA_024640445.1 Acidobacteriota bacterium
AGGTGTACCATCCCTTGATGGCGCGGGCAGCAAAGCCCGGACAGTTCGTCATCGTGATGTCGCATCCCGAAGGCGAAAGGATCCCCCTGACAATAGCGGATTTCGACCGCGACAAAGGAACGGTCACACTCGTTATCCAGGCGGTGGGCAAGACCACCCTGGAAATGCAGAAGACGTGCCTGAAGGGAACTTCCCTGCACGGGATGGTCGGCCCGATGGGGATTCCTACACACCTAAGCGATGCGAAAAAGGTTGTGTGCGTCGGAGGAGGTCTCGGCGTGGCGCCGGTCTTTCCGCAAGCGCGCGCATTCAAGGAAAACGGAGCTTACGTGATCGGGGTCCTCGGTTTCAGAACCAGGGACCTTGTTTTTTGGGAAGACAAGTTCGGCTCCATTTGCGACGAGTTGATAATCTGTTCAGACGACGGTTCGGTCGGTATCAAAGGCCTGGTTACTGACGGGATCCGGCTGGCAATGGAGCGGCACAGCGACATCGGTGAAGTTGTCGCGATCGGACCGCCGGTAATGATGAAGGCAAGCGCCGAATCCACACGGGACGCAGGCATAAAGACGATGGTCAGCCTGAACCCTATAATGGTTGACGGAACGGGAATGTGCGGCGGCTGCAGGGTTAAGGTCGGCGAACAGGTTCGCTTCGCATGCGTAGACGGTCCTGATTTCGACGGCCACCAGGTGGACTTCGACGATCTGATGATGCGGCTGAAGCGGTATAAGGAAGAAGAGGCCGCGGCGACGGAACGCTGGTCGGAATCGTGCCGGATGAGAACGGCTGAAGGTGAACGTGTCACCCTTCCAGAATAATTGCTGAAGAGACGGAGAAAGACCGAATGGCGAAGAAACGAACGGTACGCAACATACCGCAGGAACGGACTCCCGTTCTTGAACTGGACCCGGGCGTCAGGGTAACCAACTTTGAAGAGGTCAATTGCGGCTACACCGAAAGCCAGGCGCTCCTGGAATCGGAACGATGCCTTTTCTGCCCGGACCCCAAATGCATCGCCGGATGCCCGGTCGGGATCGACATTCCCGGATTCATACAGAAGATCGGCGACAAGGATTTTCGTGGCGCTTACGACGTCATTACCGACACCAATCTGCTTCCGGCGGTCTGCGGACGCGTATGCCCGCAGGAGAGCCAGTGCGAGGAAGTTTGCGTGGTCGGCGAGAACCTGATACCGGTCGCGATAGGGAGGCTCGAGCGCTTCGTAGGCGACCAGGCCATTGAAAATAATTGGGTAAACGTCCCGTACATCGAGCCGACCGGATTCAGGATCGGCATCGTCGGTTCGGGTCCCGCCGGGATGGCGTGCGCCGCCGATATGGCGAAAGCCGGATGCGAGGTCACGGTATTCGAGGCTTTCCACGAAGCCGGCGGGGTTCTCAGGTATGGAATTCCGGATTTCCGGCTCCCGAACTCGGTGGTCGATGCGGAGATCGGGAAACTTGAAGAACTCGGCGTGAAGTTCGAATGCAACACCCTCGTGGGACGGCTGTTCACCATCGAGCAGATGATCGAAGAACTTGGCTATGACGCTGTGTTCATCGGCACCGGTGCGGGATACCCGACGATGCTCGGCATTCCCGGGGATTCCCTTAACGGCGTGCTCTCGGCGAACGAACTTCTTACAAGATGCAATTTGATGAGGGCGCGCGACTTTCCGAAAGTGGACACTCCGCTGCCGCTTGGAAAGCACGTTGTAGTGATCGGCTCCGGCAACACGGCGATGGATGCTCTGCGCGTATGCAAACGGCTTGGCGCGGAAAGCGTGACCTGCGTTTACAGGCGCACAAAAGCCGAATCGCCGGCGCGCGCCGAAGAGGTGCATCACGCGGAAGAAGAAGGGATCGAATTCCACTGGCTCAGTGCCCCGGTCGAGGTCATCGACGACGGTGAGGGCTCGGTATGCGCGATCCGATGCATCCGGATGGAACTTGGAGAGCCGGACGATTCCGGGAGGCGGCGTCCCCTGCCGATTGCGGGAAGCGAGTTCGAGATCGCGACCGACCAGGTGGTCTTTGCGATCGGGACGAACGCAAACCCGATCATCGGACAGACCTCTAAACTGAAGCTGAACAAATGGGGATATATCGAAGCTGACGAAAGCCTTATGACATCGATGGCCGGCGTATTCGCGGGCGGCGACATAGTGACCGGCGCCGCAACCGTGATCGAGGCAATGGGCGCGGGGCGAACGGCAGCACGCAGTATGAAGTCGTATCTCGGGATTCGCGACATCCGCCCGATCGATACGGTTTCTACTGTCTTCGGGATCGACACACGGGAACATATTTTCGCGAGAGTGAGGACTGCTTAGAAATGGCACTTGACGAAAGCAACAAGAACGAAGAGAGCCGGGTGAACGGCGCCGCCGGAAAGGCGACGATCCTGAAAGAACATATCGTCGAGATCATCAGCGATTCTGGCGAGGGAGCGCAGAAGTGCGGACAGTCTTTCGGCGCGATCGTCGCACGGATGGGTATCGGCGTCTGGACAGTGGAGATCATTCCGGCCGAGATCAGGCCTCCTGCAAGGAGCGTCGCCGGCGCGAGCGGCAATCGCATACGGATCGGATCGGATCAGGTGACCAACGGAGGTGACGAGACTGACCTTGTCGTGGCATTCAACGAGCAGGTCCTGCTCGGCAGGATCCATTCAAAAGAGCTGAAGCAGGGCTGCGCTATCCTTCTCGAATCAATGTGGCGGGAAGACAAAGACCCGAAAGTCGCCAAGTCCTACGCCGAGGCCTGCGAACATCTCATTGCGGCGGGCTACAAGGTCTTTGAGATACCGATGGAAGAGGAATGCCTGAAGATCGTTCCGGATCCGAGGCGGGGCAAGAACATGTTCGTGCTGGGAATGCTATGCAGCGCTTACAGCCTCGACCTTCAGATCGCAAGAGAACAGATCGCCCTTACTTTCGCGAAGAAATCGGAGAAGGTCGTAAAGGCCAACGTAGAGTTGTTGGAAGCGGGCTATGAATGGGCGGATAAGAATTTGGACCTGAAGTTCGAGATCCCTGCGGAGAAAAGCAGCACGCCGCAGATAGTGGTCAACGGCAACACGGCGCTGGCCCTTGGCGTTTTGGCTTCCGGCATGGAAATTTGCGCGATGTACCCGATAACCCCCGCGACCTCCGCCTCCCATTACCTGAGCGACGCGTTCGAGAGCGTCGGCGGAGTCGTGCATCAGGCGGAGGATGAGATAGCGGCCTGCGCTTTCGCGATCGGCGCTTCTTACGCGGGAAAATGCACGGTTACGATCACGTCCGGACCCGGCTACTCGCTGAAGCAGGAAGCGATCGGTCTGGCGGTTATGGGAGAGATCCCGCTTGTCGTCGTCAACGTGATGCGCGGCGGCCCCAGCACCGGCCAGCCTACAAAAACGGAGCAGGGCGATCTGATGACCACGATCTTCGGAAGCCACGGGGACGCGCCAAAGGTGGTTATCGCGCCAGGCACGATCGAGGAATGCTTCTATTCCGTGATAACCGCGCGAAAGATCGCCGAGACATTCAACATGGTCGTTGTGATACTGACCGACGCGAACCTGGCGACATCCCAACAACCTTTCAAGAGGCCGGAGTTCGACGAAGCGTGGCTTGCGCCGCCGATCGACCAGAGCGCGGTACCGGAAGGCGCGAAGCCTTACGACTGGCATCCGGAAACGGGACTCGCCAGACGCTTCATTCCCGGACAGCCGGGAGGAATGCATACGCTGACCGGACTTGCGCACGACGTTCACAGCCATGTCGCGTACGATCCTGAGATAAATCAGCAGGGGATGCGGGCGAGAAGTTTGAAACTTGCGGCTCTACAAAAGAGCCTTCGGCCGCCTGAGGTCGTCGGGGACCGGGAAGGTGAACTTCTTGTGGTCGGCTGGGGAAGCACGAAAGGAGCTATCGAAGAGGCCGTCGCCAGGCTGAGGGACGAGGGAAGGAAGGTGTCGTCGATGCACTTCGCATTTCTGAGCCCCCTGCCGCCCGGCATCAAGGAAGTACTCGGCGGTTTTGAGAAAGTTTTGGCGATCGAGAACAACTGGTCGGACGATCCGGATGACGAGATCATAGACGAAAGCAACCGAAGGTACACCGCACTCGCGACTCTTCTCAGGTCGCGTTATCTGGTCGATGTCGATTGCTGGAGTGAATGCCGCGGAACGCCTCTAAAGCCGAGCACGGTTCGGCACCTCATACTGGAGAAACTGAAATGATGGATTCTGGCCACAGCATAAGTCCGAGCGAATGCCTGCTCAGGATGTACGAAGAACACCACGAGATAGAGGACTATCAGAAGGGAGTGCCAAGGTGGTGCACCGGTTGCGGCGATAACGCGATCCTCGCGGCTATCCAGAGGCTTTGCCGCGACGAAGGCCTTCTGCCTGAAAAGACGGTCTTCGTTTCCGGAATAGGTTGTTCGAGCCGGCTTCCGCACTATATGAACACGTACGGATTTCACGGTATCCACGGCCGCGCGCTGCCCGTCGCCGAGGGCGTGAAACTCGCCAGGCCGGAACTGTCGGTCTTTGTGAACACGGGCGACGGAGATTGCTGCAGCATCGGAGCCGCGCACTGGATCCATGCCGTCCGGTACAACATGAATATGACGATGATGCTCCACGACAACCAGATCTACGGGTTGACGAAGATGCAGGCGTCGCCGACCTCCCCTATCGGGCTTAAGAGCAACACAACCCCGCGCGGAAGCTATCTTGAAGCGTTGAATCCGCTAACGGTCACACTTGGTATTTCGAATGTGTCCTTCGTCGCGCAGGTCGTGGACTGGATCCCGGAGGTCCTTTATCAGGTGATCTCCGCAGCGTACCACCACAAAGGGTTCTCTTTCGTACGGATCATCCAGCGGTGTCCCGAATGGCTTCCTAAGCTGATGGAACCCTGGCTGCACGACCCTCAGCGAGTACTGATGCTGCATCACGAAGACGGTGTCGAGATAAGTCCCGCTGTCGCGAAAGTCTATACAAGAATGGAAGAACACGACCCGTCGGATATGAACCGGGCACGGGAAATAGCTTCTTCAATTGACCCGATCCCGACCGGGATCCTGTATCGGAACGAAGAAGTGCCCTGCTACGAAGATGTCAGGCTTGACGGCAGGCTCAGGACGGCGAGCCTCGTGAAACAAGGCCTTGAGGCCGAATTCGACAAATTCACTGTTTGGCCGGACGCATCCGGACAAGCTTAGGTGAGAACAAATGGACGGAAAAATTCAGGATTACATTACCTTTTTTCTAACAGGGCGGCTCGACGGCGGATCGCTGATGCCGATGGACCCTGTCTACAGACCGGCTGCGTTCGGCCCATACTCCGATCTCACGTCACTTCGTTATGACTTTCCGCTTGTCCTCAACAGGGCGGATGCCGGGCGGGCCCTGCAATCCCTAAGCCATCTCGTGGACGATGCCGTTGCCGACCTCGCGGACGACCCCGAAAGGGACAGGATCGCCAGGCACGGATACGCGATAGAAATGGACCTTCGGCGCGAGCTCGATGTTTCGGGTAGCGGTGATTTCCACGAACTGTGGCACGCGGCGTCGGATCGGCTTTCAAAGGAGAGAGAGGACGCGATCAAAGACTCGGCCGACCTGCTCTGGAATTTGTTCAACACTGAAGGGATTATTCTCGACGCGGAAAGATCGGTGCCCTTCCGCGCCGTTCGCCATCTGTGGAGCGCAGTTCAGGCGGATAAGGCGAAAGACTTCCGTCGGAAAACGGAACGATTGCTGCTGAAACTTCGCGGCATTCTCAACGCGGAGGTTGCCAATTCCGCCACAGGCCGCGCGCCCGAAGCTCTCCGCGCCGGCGTCGGAGCGGGGTTCACAAACGCCTTCGATTTCACGGGCATGTCAAAGATCCTGATGGATTCGAAGCCGATAAGCGCGCTCTCAGACGGGAGGCGTCAGCGTATCCGGGACCTGATCGAGGTGCTTGAGGGCCAAAAGTTCTTCTCGCTTGGAAATGAGGAGGCGGCAACCTACGAATTTGCTTTCGAATGCTCATCCGAGGCGCTGAAAGCCTACAAAGAAAGACACGCGGAAGCGGTTTCACTTACCCGGGCATTGAAGATGGCGGAACTGGAGGCGGCGGGCGAGTATCGCGAACGAATGCACGACCGTATTTTCGAAGGGTTCGGCGAGAGAGGCCTGGGATTTGAAGACCTGGCTGAACTGCCTGATTACCTGGTTTGCGCTGAAGCGGACGAGTTGGACGCGCAGGAATCGTCCGGGATAGTTGAGATGTTGTCCGCCGGAATCCCTGTAAAGATCATTGTTAGAACCGACGATGCGCTTCAGCCTTCGCCGGTCGCCGAGGGCCACGCTAACCTTGGGGGCCGTTCGAAGAGTCTTGTTGATTTGGCGATCGGCCTGGCCGACGTGTTTGTGCTTCAGGCCGGCGCGTCACAACTCTTCAAGGAACGCGACGGATTGGTCCGCGGCCTTTCCTACACAGGCCCTTCCCTGTTCAGCGTGTATTCCGGTTCGGGTAAAGAGTCGAAAGGAATTCCGGCTTACCTTGCTTCCGCTGCAGCGACTGAGTCCCGTGTTTTTCCATCACTCACGTACGATCCGTCGGCCGGTCATGACTGGTCTTCCCGGATGTCAGTCGGCAACAATCCCTCTCCGGAAGATGACTGGCCCGATCACAGATTGCGATGTCAGAACAGTTCGCTTCAGGCTGAAACCGTGTCGGCGCCATTCACCCCGGCGGACCTGATGGCGACTGACGCTCGATATTTCAATCGCTTCGCGATCGTTCCGGACGGTGCCGATGATGAAGGACTCGTCCCCCTGAACGATCTGAAAGACTTTGAACTCGAGGGACTTCCTGAAGAAGTGCCATACATAATGCTGGTCGGAGAGGACAACCGCCTGCGGAAGGCGGTCGTCGATCTGCGTACGCTGACAGAAGTTCGAAGATGCCTGGCTATGTGGCACAGTCTTCAGGAACTTGGGGGGATCCATAATTCTCACGCGGAGCGCCTGCTCGCAAAAGAAAGGTCTGAACGGGCATTAGACGTGACTGTCTCGGAAGCCCCCCTGACAGTCGCCGTGACCGTGGGGGAAACCGCAACCGCTGAACCGGAAGAGGTTGAAGATGCGATCGCGGAGCCTGTAGGTGACGATCCTTTTATCGAGACGGCGCGGTGTACATCCTGTGACGAATGCATACAGATCAACGGAAAGATGTTCGCCTACGACGAGAACAAGCAGGCTTACATTGCCGATCCAGACGCGGGAACATTCCGTCAGCTGGTCGAAGCGGCGGAAGGCTGCCAGGTTTCCATCATCCACACCGGAAAGCCCAGAAATCCGAATGAGCCGGGGATCGAGGATCTCATCAAACGGGCAGAGGATTTTCAGTAACGGGAGCGATAGAACTGGACGCAAGAGGATTAACCGCGGAGGCGCAAACGCGCGGAGATTTTTTGGGCAGGAAATCGCGTTCAGATTCCAATCTTCAAGTCGACCTTTCGTTCCAAATCTACTCTCCGATCTCCAAATCGGGAACTTAAACGCGAAGGCCGCAAAGTCCGCAAAGTAATTCAGACGCTCGATCAATCGAACCACATTGATACATGATCCCTGATCATTGATACCTGAAACGTCGCATAGCACTGACCTGACCCGGGTTTTTCTGGTCCAGCTCAAAGGTGGTAAAAAGCCATAGAAGAGAGAGATCTGGAGGAAACGAGGTCTACGGATGGACGGCGATCTCCAGGCCGGTTTCTGCCCGCAACCTTTCGCCGAAGCTTTCCAGTTCTGACCTCTCGATCTTTCTCGGTTCCACGGCAGGATAAGGCGTTTCCTCGTAATTTCCGCGCGCATCGACAAACCACTCCTTCGGTATTGCGCGGGTAGGCGTGTTGAGCTGCACTTCGTGCGGCGAGATCTCGGTCAGCATCCGCACAAATTCGCGGAACTGGTCCTCGTCATAAGGCTGGTACATCGACTGGATGGCGAGATAGCCTTTGTACTGCTCCTTGAAATCCCTGATGCCTTCGAAAACCGAGGAAAGCGTTATTCCTTCAACAGGTTTATTTACTCGTTGGAATGTCTTCTCGTCTGCGGCGTCGAGTTTGCAGAATACCTTGTCGGCGGCGTTCAGGTCGTCAATGACCTCCACTTCGTGAAGATGCGCCGCGTTGGTAAGGACGACAACCTCTTTCCCGGTGATCGCTCTTGCGACGCGTATCGCCTCACCGAGATTCTGAGCGAGCGTCGGCTCCCCGCTCCCGGAAAATGTAACGACGTCAGCCGATTTCCAGTCGGAACGATGGAGGTCCGCGATGACCTGGCGGATGGGTACAAAAACACGGCGGCGGGAGGTGTGGAGGTTGATCTTCCCCAGTTGGCAATAGATGCACCGAAAGGAGCAAATGGAATTTACGAAGAGAAGATCAACCCCCAGGGACTTCCCCAAGCGCCACGAATCCACCGGTCCGTAGATAGTACTGACCCTCGGATATGTGCCGTCGGTGTCGCCCATTGAAGACTCTTTACAACCATGCCCGCCTTGCGGGCCTAGGAAACGGGTCTGATCACTTCGACCGAACAGTGGGACCTTGCCGCAACTGCTGTCGAGGTACTCCCGATCAAAAATCTTTCAAGCTTGCTGTTGTATGAATTCGCGCCGAGGAAAATGCAATCCGCGCGAAGCTTCTCGGCTTCCTCTACTATAACCTGTTTTGGGTTCCCGTTTCTAACACTAAGATCAACCGCGCATCCGGCGTTCTCAAG
>JAHEEZ010000147.1 GCA_024640445.1 Acidobacteriota bacterium
ACCCGGGTGGAAACATTTCGGCTGTTGCCTGGGGTAATGGCACCTCGCAAACGGTATTCCCGGCTCCCGGCGATTACGACGGAGACGGGAAGTACGACTTCAACGTTCAGATCACGGATCCAAACGTCATGGGCGGAGGTCTCTTCGTGTTGCTCAGGTCAGGGGATTCCGGTGTGGAGTATATCCCCTGGGGTCGCAATACCGACCTGATAGTACCTGGGGATTATGACGGTGACGGCAAATACGACATCGCGGTAGCCAGGAGCCAAAGTGGTCAACGGGCCTGGTACGCGCTCCTTAGCGGTGGCGGAACCCAGTCTGCTTTGTGGGGACTGAGTACGGATCGGGTCACTCCGGGAGATTTTGACGGTGATGGAAAGACCGACTTGGCAGTATTCCGGCCGGATCCGAATCCTGACAATAATATATGGTATGTTTACCAGTCAGGTACGGGAACCGTCCTGGGATATGAGTGGGGCCAAAATGGCGATTATCCCACCCCGAACTGGCGGGTCCAATAATTTGCGGATCGCTGCAAATCAAGACGGCCGGAGCGTTTGCTCCGGCCGTTTTTTTTTGGGAAAAGCCCGAGCCGCATCCCGCACGGGCTGAAACTGATGATAGATGCGTGACCTTAAATCTCCGGCGTGTCATCCGGTTTCCGACGCCGAGACCCGGCGTCACATGCTCCCCGCATTCAGGTGTTGAATCCGAGCCTCGGAAGGATGACAAGTTGCAATAAAAGCCAAAAGCCGACGACAAGCGCCAATATGAGCAGATCTTTCATTGGAATTCCCTAGTTCGTGATGTTTCGTCCGCCGGGTCCCCGGCCGCCTCCTCCGCTGACGCATCTTTCGAACGCCGGGAGGTGGTTTTCTTCGGAAGCAGACTGTAGAGCCTTGTAGACGGTAATGATGTCCTCGCGCTTCGTCGAATTGAAAAGCCTTGTGTATAGGTCTCGGTTCGCTATCTCACCCGCGATACCGGCTTGGCACGCCTCGTTAAGACTCTTGAAATGCGGCGCCTCGCCGAGCCATTTATTCTTAGGTACCGGTATTCTATAGTCAGCAAACAGAGCCTGAAGCCTCTCGATATGCCTTCCTTCGGCCTTCTGAATGTTCATGAACGGCCGTGGGTCTTTGTAATCGCGATTCACGCGGTCGTATGTGGCAAACGCGAGGTACTCGTCATTTAGCGCAAGCAACAAGCCCTGCACTTCTTCTTCGCTCAGGTCGCCCTTGTACTGCTTAAAATCAAAGTCGCATATGCGGCAGTTCGTGTTCTTTTCTTCAGACTTATCGGCGACCGTTTCCGGAACCGTGGACGCGATCGGCACAACCTGTTTCTGATCGTTCGCGGCCGGGACGGAAGTTTCCGAACAGGAAATTGAGAACGCGGCGCTGAAGACCATTGTGCCTGCAAGTAATACTGTGGATTTGATCATGATCGTGTTTCCGCGCACCGGCATTTTTGCCCGGCGCGCTTTCTTAAATGATAAATCAAGCGTTTGCGCAGGTGCTTGCGGAGACCTCCGTTTCCAGATCCGCATTGACCCATGCCGTGGTTCCCCCGGCGACGTTGTATACCTTCTCGAATCCCGCGTTTTCGAACATTGAGGTTGCGGTACTCGAACGATATCCGGTCTGGCAGATCGCGTATGTGGGCTTTGATGGGTTAAGCCTTCCGATTTCTTTCGCAAGTTCGTTCAGCGGGATATTGATCGCTCCCGGCGCGTGGCCGCCCGCGTGTTCGGCTGGGCGCCTCACATCGACGAGCTGGTGGTCCTCGCCGACGCGTTCACTTACCTCCCACACCGGTACCTGGCTAACCTTCTTCGTCTCTCCTTCAAAATCGCCGATCATCAGATAGCCTTTGACCGATTCGATGCCAACCCTTGCGAGCCTCATCACGGCCTCATCCACCTGGGCCATATTGGACGCAATGATCGCGATCGGCGTCCCGATGGTGATAAGCGTCCCGGCCCACGAGGCGAATTGGCCGCCAAGACCTATGTTGATCGAATTAGGCACGTGACCGGACCCGTAATCCACATTAGGCCGTACGTCCAGAACAATTCCGTCAAACTCGTTCACGGCCTCGGATGTTATCTTCTCCGGCTGTCCCAGATCGCCGAGCGCGGGAGATCCTTTCAAATTCCGACTGGCGCTGATCGGAAAATACGCCGGTACTTCAGGTTGGTCAGCGGCCACGATCTCGACAAACTTCTCCTTGGACATCGGCTTAAGGGCATAGTTCATCTCTTTTTGCTTCCCGAGGGTCGACCAGGTCTCGCTCGAGAGCGATTTGCCGCAGAGCGATCCCGCCCCGTGAGCCGGGTAAACTTCTGTCTCATCGGGAAGCGGAAGTATCTTTTCGCGCAAAGAATCGTAAAGCATCCCGCCCATTTGTTCCGCGGTAAAGCCCTTGGATCCGATCAGGTCGGGGCGGCCGACATCCCCTATGAAAAGCGTGTCGCCTGTGAACATCTTGAGCGGCGCGTCAGGATAGGAGGTGTCTTCGGCAAGGATAGTGATGCCTTCCGGGGTATGTCCCGGAGTTTCCAGGAATCGCAATTTGACCGCCCCCAAATCCAACTCGTCCCCATCTTTTACCTTGTGGGTTGGAAATTCGGTGGCCGCCCGTTCTCCGTAGATTATTTCGGCGCCCGTTCTCTCTGCCAGCTCGATATGACCGCTTACAAAATCTGCGTGAGAATGGGTCTCAATAATGTATTTGATCTTCTGATCATTCGCTTCCGCCTCTTCGATGTACTGATCGACATCCCTTTGCGGGTCGATGATCGCGGCTTCGCCTTCAGAACCGATGTAGTACGAAGCGTGAGCGAGGCAACCGAGGTAGAACTGCTTGAATTTCATTAAGTTTCTCCTAATCTCTCTAAGTGTCCCTAGAACACGATCTCATTGAAGATCATATAGATTCCCATTGCAAGAACGAACCATCCGAAGCCTTTCCGGAGCTTTTCGCCGTCGATCGAACGGGTGAGACGAGTTCCCAGGAAGATCCCGCTGATCGAAAACGCCGTGAAGACCAGCAAGAATGCCCAGTCGATATCGCTTCTCGTTTGTACGTCGCCAATGAAGCCGACAAGCGACTTCGCGGCAATTATCAGAAGCGAGGTGCCGATCGCGAGTTTCATCTCAAGACCCGCCAGCAGGACCAAAGCGGGAATTATTAGAAAGCCGCCGCCGGCACCGACCAGCCCCGTAACGAAACCCACCCCGACGCCTTCCGCGAGGATGACCGGATAGTTAAAGCCGTTTGCGACGCGGTCAATCTCCGTTGGCTTGCGGTCCCTCAGCATCGAGAGCGACGTAGCTATCATAAGTACAGCGAAAAGCACCAGGATGCCGGTTCCTTTCGACAGCGAGAACGAGCCGAATGTGGCAATGACGTTCGGGATCGCAGGCATCACGAAAGCCCGTGTCGCATAAACAGCCGCGATGGCCGGACCGCCAAAAATCGCCGCTGTTTTGAGGTCGACGAGTCCCTTTCTGAAATTCTGAAGGCCGCCGACGAGAGCCGTCGAACCAACGACGAACAGCGAATACGCCGTGGCGAGAACCGGATCTACTGCTGCCAGATAAACCAGGACCGGCACGGTAAGTATGCTGCCGCCTGCGCCGATCAGACCGAGCGATGTACCGATAAGGGCCGCAAAGATAAATGACAAGTACTCCATCTGATTTCCGGTCCCATCTCAACCCGGGCCTGTGTCAAAACGACGGGCAAAAAGAAGAACTGCCCGCCTTCATCGTCAATTTGCCGTAGAAATTCCGGCCTCTTCCGTTTCCGGGATTCGATTCCAGGGCATTTTCATAAGGATTAACCCCATCATGCAACTGTCCGTCGCGGCGGAGAAGACCAGACCCGCGCCGACAAATGCCGATATGCCGATCAGGTAGGGATGAACAAGGACAGCAAGAACGACTCCGATCAAAATGAACAGGCCAGCCGCGAACCGGACCTGGCGCTCGATCGCCCACGGCGCTTTCTCATCCCTCTCGAGCGGAAGCTGTTCCTTTTTCCAGGCCTCCAGCCCCCCGACTACGTTTATGACATTGGTAAACCCCATAGACCGGAGTTTCTTTTGTGCCTCAGCCGAACGCCTTCCTGTCCTGCACATCACATAGATGGGCTTGTCGTGATCGAGTTCTTTGTGGCGGCTTTCAAGTTCCCCGATCGGAAACAGTTTCGCGTCCGATACCCGGCCGCCGGCGAACTCGGCGTGTTCGCGCACATCCACCAGGGTCCCGTGCCCTTCTTCCAATTTTTCCTTTAACGCTAAAACTGTGCATTCACTCATTTGATTGTTTCCTCTCTGATTCTAAATAACTATATCACGATACAGTTATACACCTTCCCTGTCAATCTATTTGAAGGGGGTCATTGGGCGGATGCGAAGATGTCCGCCTCACTTCTGAACTTCATTTCAAGGGAGTCGCAGACGGTGTCGCACAACGAGAAGATGCTCTCGTCGGCGATCTCGTAGAATACAGTGTTGCCGGTCTGGTTTCTGTTCAGGACGCCCGAGACCTGAAGCATTTTGAGGTGCTTTGAAACATTGGGCTGGCTTGTTTTTACGGCCTCGGTCAGTTCATTGACGCTCATTGGACCATCCTGAAGTGAATGAAGGATCTGAAGCCTGATCGGCTCCGAGAGCAGTTTGAATCGTTCGGCGACACGTGAAAGGGCGTCTTTCGACAAGTTCTTTCTTGGCATGAAATGAGTATATGCTTAAGAAGGAATATAGTGCAAGGGGAGGGAGACAGGAGACGATGTTGAAACCAGGCTAGGCTTGTCAACCTCATCACTCATTCCTCATAACTCAATACTCATCCCTCATCACTCGTCGCTCCCAGCTCCAGATAGAATGCGCGGTCGCAACGGTCAGCGTGCGCACCCTCGCATTCCTTGAAACCAAAGCTTGAATAAAGCCCGATCGCCTCTTTCAGAACACTTGCGGTTTCCAGGATGATCTGTTCGAACCCGAGCTCTGCAGCCCTACCTACGGCTCTCTGAAGCGTGGCCTTGCCGAGTCCGCGACCCCGCATCCTTTGGTCCAGGTACATTTTCCGGAGTTCTACGGTCTTCTCATCGACTGGAAATAGCCCGACGGTCCCAACCACATTCCCTGTTCCGTCTTCGAGAACGTTGAAAAGACCGCCTGAGGAGATGTAGCTGGCTTCGATATCGTCGAGGTCGGAATCAATCCCTTCCGGATCCGGCACGAGACCGTATTCACGCAAGACACCGAAGATCAACTCACGGACTGCATCGCGATCCGCGTTTACAGCGCTGCGGAAGATCAAATCCTCCGCAATTCTATCTTCGGATCCTTCGAAAGCGGAAGCCATAAATTAGAGGTCCGGGACCCAGTACTCTCCACTTCCCTTCGCGACTTTCTTAAGTCCCAGGGGACCCAGGTCCGACTCCTTTCGGCCAAGGTATGTGAAGTGCGGTTCGTCATTCTGCACTGTGCGGAACCAGCCGTTCTCCGCCAATATTTTGCGAACTGCCGGATTGCCGTATTCGCTGGCATCGAACGCAAGCATTGATATGTGCTGTGAAGTGCCGGGAGCGGCAACCGAGGAAAGGATGGAGTTGTTGAAGAAAGTATTGAAGTAAATGCCCTTCTTCTCAATCTCGAGCACCTCCTCGACCTGCTGTCCGATAGGCAGCGATTTGAGCCTATCCGCTTCAGCCTTGGAGAGTCTGCCCTTCCCGGTCCAGTGGTCGCAAGCTTTCAGGAATCTGCTGTTCCATAGATCCAGCGTTTTGGCGTAACTCCTGCGCGCCGCCTCTTGCCCGTCCCTTGGAGTGATAGTGAATCCGGCTGCTTTCGCCTGTTCAGCTGCATTCTGAAGCGCCGAAAGAGCTTCACGCTGTAGTTCTATCGTAACCCCGCCAAGAGTTCCTGAACCGATCTCTGCTTTTGCCTGAAAGGCCTCGACCTGGCTTTCCGAGGTGAACATGATCTTTGAAGGCGGCGCAGCTGTCGTCAGAAGGACAGCGCCGTATTCCCGCAAAATACGGCTTTGGACAGGATTGCTTTCATCCGCCACGGAAGTCAGATCCAGTCCAAACCGCTTCAGATTCGCCTCGACGTTGCCTCTGAATCCTCCCGCGGAAGGCGCCGGAGCGTCCATAGAAAGCGTTTCGGTCTTGTTCACGTTTTCCGATGTATTTCCCATTTCACTGTCAGATTCCGCGCGGGTTTCGGTAATCGCGGCTTCAGGCTGATCACGCTCTTCTGCCGAAGTATTCGCAACCGGTTTGTAGCACCCTGCCATCGAGCCGATCAGAAACATCAGTCCAAAGAAGACAGCCGTTCGATTTACAATTAGGTTCATATTCCCAGTCCCAACCGGCATCCCCGCCGCGGCCTGTCTGGCGTGATGCCGCTAACACTTTCAACCGAGATTGTTTATACTGCAGACAATATATTCGATTTTAGGATTTAGTTAAATATGAACAGTCACCGAATTACCAGAGCGTTCTCGCTTTTTACGATCGCATTGCTGGCAACCGCGTTTGCCGCCTGCACAGCTGACGAGTCGATTCCCGCAGGAAAAGCGTCATCTCCAACCGAAGCTTACAAAATGCTTTATACAGCCGTGAAAGCGAAGAAGTCAGGCGATATTAAGCTGATGCTTTCCAAGGACACCGTTCGCTTCGCGGAAGGGGTCGCGGCTCAACAGAAGAAGACCCTGGACGATCAGATCAGGAATGGTTTCTCAAGGACGACGTTCGCGGAAAAGATGCCCGCGATACGCGACGAGCGCATCAACGGCAATTTCGGCGCGGTGGAGGTCTTCAATGCGGGCGACAACAAGTGGGAGGATCTTCCCTTCATCTTGGAGGATGGCGGATGGAAGCTTGCGGTCGGCAACGTTTTTGCAGGATCCTGGAAACGGCCCGGGATACCCAGGAGCGTTCGTGAACAGGAGAATGCGAACGCGGCGGGCGGAAACAATATTGTGCCTTACGGCAACCTGAATGCGAACGTTAATACGGACACGGTCAACAGCAAGCCCATCATACCGAAACCGATGCCGATGCCTAGTGCGAAATCGATGCCTGTGCCTGGTTCGAACAAGATTCCTATTCAGCGCCCGAACGCTCCTGCTCCAAACGGGACTCGATGATAAGCCGAAGACTTGTTGAAGAGATAATCTCTGTTTACATAAAACACGGCTGGAAGCTCGGCCGTGTTTTGCTTTCCGGGGCCGCTCGCGAAAAGATTGGACCGGATTTGCTGGAGAAGCTATTCGTAGAAAGCGACATCGTTGCGTCCGACTTCGACGCGGCCTGGTTTGAACGGCCTTCGAAGAATGGGGCGACAGCTATCGAGCTTCGGCACCTCGGAGAAGCGCCGTTCGCGCTTTTTGAACTTGTCAAAAACGACGAGCGTATCGAAGAGATCCGGAACGAGATGGAAAACCGTTTGGCGTCTTATGCATCAAAGCCCCCGTCTGAGAAGGACCAATGAGCGTCACAGAAATTGGTGCTTTGCTGCGGCGGCTCTCTTGACAAGAGGTCCCTGTAAAAGGAAACTCTGTTCGGAACAAATCGATGAACAAGAATTTCGGCGAAAGATTGGAGAATATTTGGAAAGATCTCCGGCCGATGACAAAAAAGATGCTCGAAGGAGCAATGAAAACAAGCAAGCCCCCGGGCAAGCAGAAGTACTCGTACGACGCACATGCCGATTGGGAGCTCAGCAGCCTTTTGACGGCGCTTGACGAGCAGGTAAAGGACCCGGAATCGAAGAAGGACTCGGTACGTCTTCGCGAGATATCCAATTTGGCGAATGTATGCGCGGGACTTTTAGAGGCCAGGACGGAGTCTGCCGAGGTGTTCATACAGCTCGCAAAACGCGCGCTCAGCCGGAATGACTACGCCGGCATCGATAAACTTGCGGACATTCTGTTCGAGCGATTCACAGCGGGCGAGATAGCCGAGATCATCCGGCAAACGGAAATGGCGCAGATACGAGCGATCGCGTACGAGACGCTCGCAATTTTCCCGGCTACACTTGTCGTCCCCCTTCTGGACGACCCTCTGTATTTTGAGATTGCGGTGAATGTGCTTGAACAGCAGGCGATGGAATTCGAATCCGAAGAAGCGAGAGCGGTACTCGAGCACCTGGACTCGGGAATGGATTACGATGACGACTTTTGATCCGCAGCTATTCTTCCGACAGTTTTCCGGACAGCCAGAAACTCCCCCGAACCTTTGAACCTTCTTCCGGCAACTCGCTGACAAGCTTTTGATCAGCCGCGATCCTGATCGTAATAGATCCGGCTTCAGCAGTTATTACGCAAAACCCGGCCCCAGTAAGATCATTCTTTCGAAACTCTGCATCGACGACACGCGCGGTAATTCTGACATGGGCCTGCGGGGGCAGTTCCGGATCGTGGTTTTCATCTGCAAGATTCGCGAGCGGGACTATCCCCGTCGGTTCATCGTCATCCTGATCTGAATCGAAGCTAAGATCCGGGGACGCGAAAGCGGTGAGTTCCGCTTCGTGCTCACAGGGAAACGTGAGTCCTTTGTAACGTCGGAAATCGGGAGCGTCAAAAACAAAAGTCGGACCTCCCGCCACAGGACGGCATACGAATGCACCGTCAAGTTCCGAAGTGTCCCTTTCTACGCTCCTCAGCAGCAAAAGCCTGGAGACACCGCCCTGAGAGAAGGCAGGGTTGAACCCAATCAGTTCCTGGTCTGA
>JAHEEZ010000390.1 GCA_024640445.1 Acidobacteriota bacterium
CTCCGACCGTATCCTCGATCGGCACCTCCGGGTCGACACGATGCTGGTAGTAAAGATCGATGGTCTCGATACCGAGCCTGCTTAGACTTGCTTCGACCGCCTGCTTTACGTACTCCGGCTTGCCGTTGATACCTCTTGCCGACGGGTTGTTCTTGTCTCGTACAAGCGAAAACTTCGTCGCGATCACATACTTGTCCCGGTTTCCTTTTATTGCTCTGCCGACCAGTTCCTCGTTGTGACCGATCCCGTACATGTCCGCGGTGTCGAGAAAATTCATACCGAGCTCAAGCGCGCGGTGGATCACCGCAACCGACTCGCTTTCGTCCGTCGGACCGTAGAACTCAGACATGCCCATGCATCCGAGCCCTATCGCCGATACTTCAAGTTCGCCTAACTTCCTTTTCTTCATTGTTCCGTCCATCTCTACTCTTGATCCATAAACGGTCCGGCTTAAACCTGTCCGACCCAGGTTTCATCCGACAACTCTTTCCATCGCTCCCGGATCCCTTCGAACTCCTTTTCATCAAGATCGCCTTCTAACACGTAACCAGCGTTCTCCTGCCAGCGTTCGGGTTTCGTCGTTCCGACGATCGCACTCGAAACGCCTTCGATCGAGAGCGTGAACCGCAACGCGGTGGCAATTGATTCCTCCAGCGGCAATTTTACGAACGGATAGTCCAACTCCTGGATCCGGTCCCAGTATGTGTGGTGATAACTATCCTCCGGTTTCGAGTCGTTTCGCCAGACGGCGTTGGCGATTGGCCGTTTTGCGATCACCCCGATCTCTTTCTCGCACGCGATTGGCAAGGTAAGATCTATCGCCTCTTGATCCGCAACAGAGATCGAGGTTTGAAGCGTGTCAAAGAAGTCCATCCCGAGCGCGTACGCCGCATCTTTTCCATCTCCGGAGTAACCGGCGAATCGCGTGTAACCCCTTTCCTTGGCGACAATCAAGGCCTCTATGACCTCGCCGCGTTCAAGAACTTCACGGCCGCAGCTGTGCAATTGCGCGAGATCAAGATAATCCGTCTTCAACAGCCTCAGACTGTTGGCGATAGTCTCCAGGATCCCATTCCTGGACCAGTCGCTGCTGGAGAATCCATCGACCGCCCCGCATTTTGAGGCAAGGACGATCTCCTTCCTCCGGCTGCCCAGGGCAGTGCCGATCAATTCTTCGCTCGTCCAGTACGCAGCGGCGGTATCGACAAAATTCAAGCCGGCGTCAACCGCCGAATTTAGCAGTGCATCCGCGACCGCTTGATCCTCATTGAAGAAACCGATCTCGGCGCCGCCGAAGCCGAGTGCCGAGACCTTGAGTCCGGTTTTTCCAAGTACCCTGTATTCCATCTATTTCCCGTATTTCTGATCAAAATGCCTGACTGACGCCTTGACCAGCTTCTCAAGGACCTTGAAATCAATATCGCTTAGCCGCTTAACGTAGAGGCACGATTTTCCGGTCCTGTGCTTTCCGAGTTTGGACATAAGCTCATCGTATCTGCCAAACCCATCCATAATGTAGATAGTCAGGTTTTGCTTGCGAGGCGAAAATCCGGTCTTCATCCAGTCGCCTTCCCTGCCTGAAGCGTACTTGTAATGATAAGTGCCGAACCCGACTATGCTCGAGCCCCACATCTTCGGATCTTCTCCTGTCGCATTCTTCATCAACTCGAGAACCCGTCTGCAGTCGTCCCTCTTCGATTCGTCCTCGACACTTTCTATAAAATCATCGACGCTCGCGTCGTTAAGCTTTGTTTTCAGTTCCGCCATTTGAATGCTCCTCAGAGCGACAAACTAAGGTTTGTCGTTCGGTCAGCGCTTAGCACTCATCTCTCGCTTCGAGCTTCGCTCGGTGCAGGCGGGACGCCTGCGTTCCCTCAGTACTCATGAGCGCCTGTCACTCACCGTTCTTTCTCGCGACCATCAATCCGTCACGAACAGGGAGCAGCAAGTTGGTGACCCTCGCATCGCTGCTGATCTTTTCGTTGTATGCGTGGAGCGCCGCTGTGCTCTCATCGACATCTTTTCCGGCTTCCGCGTCTAAAACCTCTCCGCTCCAGAGCACGTTGTCCGCAATGATCAATCCGCCGGTCCGCATCTTCGGAAAGACAATGTCGTAATAATTGGAATAGTTTTCCTTGTCCGCGTCGATAAAGACCAGGTCGAAGGTCATGGGAAGGTCTCCGATAATACCCGCCGCCTCGCCGAGATGGGCCTCGATCATGTCGTCGAAGGCCGCACGGCGCCAGAAATCTTTGGCGATCGCGTTCGTCTCCTCGTTAACATCGATCGAAACGACCTTCCCGCCTTCGACAAGTCCTTCCGCGAGGCAAAGAGCGGAGTAACCCATGTAAGTGCCGATCTCCAGAACGTATTTCGGCGCGACCATATGGCTTAGCATTGAAAGCAGCCGGCCCTGATAGAAGCCGGAAAGCATGTTCTTGTCCTGGCGCTCCTCGAAAGTCTTCAAACGCAGTTCTGTGAGAATCTCGCTTTCTTGCGAAGTGAAGCGTTCCGCGTATTCCTGGATCCGCTGATCGATC
>JAHEEZ010000148.1 GCA_024640445.1 Acidobacteriota bacterium
AGCGAATTCCACGCACAGGCACATTCGCGGTTCCTTCCGGCACTATCCTTAAAGGTAAGCTCGCAACCCTAATTACGACGAAGGCCTCGCAAGAGAACGATCCTTTCCGGGTCACGGTCGAATCGCCATCTGAATTCGGCGGAGCAGTTATTGAAGGTTACATAACGGGAATCGAGCGCACCGGCAGGATTTCCGGAAGGTCTTCGATAACCCTCAACTTTTCTTCCATTACATTCAGCGACGGACGCAGGTTTGATTTTGCAGGGGTGCTTTCGGAAGTCACGGCTGCCGACGGCGAGCAGGTTTCAGTGACCAACGAAGGCGAGATCCAGGGGGGCAGCCGCACGAATCAAACTTTGAAACGCAGCGGTGTCGGCGCTGGGATCGGCGCGGTCCTTGGCGCTATTCTTGGCGGTGGCAGGGGAGCGATAATAGGTGCCACCATCGGAGCCGGGGCGGGAGCCGGTTCGATGATACCGGGCGGCCGCGGAGATCTTGAATTGGATCCAGGCGCATCGCTTACGATCACTTCGACAGGTCCCGGCGGAAAATAGGATATCTAATTCGGATTTGCTTGCCCGGCTTCGCATTTGCGTTGCCGGGCCTTTTTGTGTCCGTTAAGAAGTGTTATAAACAGTGCCCGAAATGGAAATCCCGGAGCAGATAGAACAATACCGAGACCGCCTGTGGAGAAGGGAAGAAGTGCTGAAGATCAATGACGCGCCTTCCGCTGAGGCACTTGTCGATTCCGTGGGTTTCTGCCTCGCCCTTACGGACGCCCGGACAAGTCTCCCAAGCTTTTACGTTGCCGTGTGCGGCCGGCGCGACGCCTACTCGCCCAAGACCGTTCAGAAAGATCCGGAAGCGAGTCTTGCCTGGGTCTTAAAGGACGAGGTGATGCGGAGAGGAAAGGTCTACTACTCAAAGCTCGCCAAGGGCCGCGCGACCTTTGTTTCGAGGGAACTGGTCTCCGCATTCTACTCGATCTATGGAATTCCGGCCTCGGAGGAAGAAGATCGGCTCTCACCTGAGGCTGTGCGAGTGCTTGAGGTCCTTCGCGAAGAATGGGAGTCTTCCACTTCCGACCTGAAGAGGGATGCCGAAATTACCGATAGGAAATTGCTCACAAAGGCTCTGGAAGAACTTCAGAAGTGCATGAAGGTGGTGCCCTACGACGTGCTGTATCAGCCCAAGTTCACTTACCTTTGGACACTTGCGGAGGAAAGATTTTCAAGAGAGCTTGCCGTGGAAATCAAGAAGGAAGACGCGGTCTATTCGATCGCAAAGACGTTTCTTTCGGCCTGCGGGATGACACTCAGGGCGGACCTTTCGAAGGCGACGGGAATATCCAGAAAGGAGGCGGGATTAGCAAATCACAGGCTTGTCGATGAAGGATTCGCTGAGAGGATCGAACCAGGGGTATACAGACTGCGAATGCCCCTCCGCGAATTCAATTAATCCCCCCCGTTTGATAGAATCCAGTTTTGCGATTTATCAAGGAACCGCCACTTAATGCACTTCAAGAGATTGTCTTATTCCATTGCCTTCTGCTTTGCGCTTGTCGTAGTCGGTTTAGGGCAGGGGGATGAGTCCAAAGCCGGAGGCCGACCGGACTTCAAGATCCCGCCTGAAAAGGCGGCTCCCGTCGTCGTCCCAAAATTCGCCGAGCCGCCGGTCATAGACGGCAGGCTTGATGAGGATGTGTGGAAGAACGCCGCGACTTTCAAGAACTTTCGGCAAACCGAACCCGGAGACCAGACGCCGCCCTCGAAAGAGACAGTGGCCTACATGGGCTACGACGAAAAGAATCTCTATATTGCCTGGTACTGTTACGACGACCCCGACAAGATCCGGGCGACGGTTGCGAAGCGGGACGACATCTTCGGGGACGACTATGTCGGGGTATTTCTCGACACATTCAACGACCAGCGCCGGGCATACATTCTCCAATTCAATCCTCTTGGCATTCAGGCAGACGGAATCAGGTCAGCGAGCGATTTCCGGTCCGATTACAGCGTCGATGTGGTCATGGAATCGAAAGGCATGATCCAGCCGGACGGTTGGGTCGTCGAGGTGCGGGTTCCGTTCAAATCTCTGAGGTACCAGGCTGGCGAAGGGAAATTCTGGGGGGTGGACTTTTGGAGGCGCATCGACCGGCTTAACCGCGAGCTCGACGGCTGGATGCCTTTGCAGCGAGGTGTAAATGAGCTGCAGCAGCTGGGCCGGATCACCGGCATGGACGAGATCAAGACAGAAAGGGTGCTCGAGATCGTGCCGAGCGTAACGTTTTCGCAAATCGGGCAGCGAGTAGATTCTCCGAAAGAGCCCGGAATGTCGGCGTTTGACAATACGCTCAAAGGTGATTTTGGGTTAAGCCTTAAGTATCAGATCACACCGAACGTTACGGCTGACCTGGCGATAAACCCGGACTTCGCAGAAGTTGAGGCCGATGCGCCGGTGGTAAGGGCGAACGAGAGATTTCCGATCTTCTTTCCCGAAAAACGGCCCTTTTTTCTTGAAGGCAAGGACATTTTCGACTCGCCGCTGCAGGTAGTGAACACGCGCAACATTGCTGATCCTGATGTGGCCGCAAAACTCACCGGGAAGATCGGAAGGAATACGTTCGGAATAATGACCGCCATCGACCGGTTTCCCGATACGGACACCAAGGCTTACATCGGCGTGCTCAGACTGAAACGGGACGTAGGCGCGAATTCCCAGGTTGGCCTGTTTGCGACCCAGTACAGCTTCGGTGCCGAAAGGCACAACACGCTTGGCGGTTTTGACGGAAAATTCCAGATCGATCCGAGAACAGCCTTCGACTTCCAGGTCCTGGGTACGCACACACGCGGGTACTTTTACGATCCTGACCAAAATGAAGACATCTACCGGACCGGGAACGGGATTGCCTATCGGGCGCAATTCGACTACACCGGCAGGAACCGCGGCTGGTCGCTTGAAGGAAGCGGGCGCTCAAGGGACTATCGGGCAGATGTCGGCTTCACGCGCCGGACGAACACTCACGGTGGAAGCTACAGGTTCAGGATCCAGACCGAACCGAAGCCCGAAAACACTTTGATCGGCATTACGACGCGAGGTTCGATTGGCGCCAGTATTGACGAGTCGGGCAGGTTGCAGGGTTCAACCCTCAACGTCAACAATAATTTCAAGTTTCAGGGGCAGCTGGACGTCAACATCAGCGGAGGTACTTCGTACGAAAAGATCTACGAAGATGAATTCGGACCCCGGCGTTCGCCGACCCAGCCAGGTGCGTTCTTTGGCGAACCGCAAAGAAGCGCGCCCCAGTTGTTCGGGGAGGTAAATTTCGGAAAGACGTTCAGCAAGAGGATCTCTGTCAGGGCGGAAGTTGGATTTTCCGCGAACGCGTTCGATCTGGATTTCGGAGCCTCAGAAAAATATCCGAGAGTCAGCCCGGCTTATCTTCAGTACCTGATCGACAGGAAGACGGACCCCACTCTCGAAGAGCCGCCGTACGATCCGGGCAAAGGATTTGTGATGAGGTATGAGTTCAGCGCAGATCTTCAGCCGACCGATCCCTGGAACGTCACATTCTCCTATAAGCACCGAAAGCTTACCCGGAATGATACGGACCTGGTCGCTTACGACTCAAATATCTACACAATCAGGTCGGTGTACCAGTTCACGAGGTTCACGTTTGCAAGGATCCGCTGGGATTATGAGACCGTATACAACACGATCAACGGCCAGGTTCTCTTCGGATGGAGCCCGAACCCCGGTACCGCTTTTTACGTCGGATACAACGACAACCTTGTGTACCAGGGATATAACCCCTATACCGGATATTTTGACGGCGGCTTGCGCCGGGACGGGCGCTCGTTCTTCGTCAGGGCTTCTTACCTTTTCCGGAAGAGCTTCTGATCAATGGTCAGTGACCATCGATCATTGACCAAATAAGACGACGCCAGATCGTGGACGTAGGGCCGATTGATCTGTCGATCCCTTCTTAACTCGGCAAAAAAATGCGGCTTGTGGGAGTAGCACCGCGTCTAGCCCAAGCCAATGATCATTGACCGATGGTCAATGATCGATGACCGATGACCGAGATCGTCACCGACGACGGATACTGCTTCGAATGATGCACCTTGTTAGTCGCTATCACTCCCTTCACCTCGCTCCAGTTGTCGCCTCCCGTGTTCATATTCCTGTCGAACCTCGGGAAATTGCTGCTCGAGATCTCGATCCGGATCCGATGGCCGGCAGGGAAGTAGTTGCTTGTATTCATCGGCGAGAAGCTGAAGCCGTATACCTTTCCTTTTTCCATCCAGGCAAGCGGCTTGTCATACCCGTTCCGGTACCGCATCCTCTGGATCGTCTCGTCCAGATTGTAAGCGGTTCCGTCCGGATAGACGTCGATCAGCTTGACCGTGAAATCGGTGTCTTTCACGTTCGAGGAAACAAATAGCTTCACGTCGATCGGCCCGCTGAGTTCGATCCCTTCTCTCAACGGCTCGCTGGTGTAAACCAGGATGTCGTCGCGCTCCTCCATTTTCCTTTGGTCCCACGCGCCGCCCTGGATAGCGTTTCCGGTGCAGCAGACATTGCCGCCGTACGATGGCACAGGGTTCATCGGGTCGTAGGTGAAAGTGTCGGGCGAGTCCGAGGCTGGTGCATCGGATGACAGCTTCCCATCGCCATTCAGGCTATTCGCCTTACCGCCGCCCGACAGATAAAAGGTCATCGGCTTTGCGCCCGCCGGAGGCCATGTCTCGGACTCCTGCCACTTGTTCATTCCCATCGTGAAGTACCGGACCTTCGGCATCTTCTCGAGAATGCCGTTGTTCTCTCCCTTCAGGAAATGATCGAACCACCCGTAGGTCATCTCGTCGTAATCAAGCCGCGCGTCGCCCATCGGGCGCTCACCTACAACGGTGTTCTCCGTCGCTCGTTTGTACCCGCAATGCAGAGTCGGGGCAATGACGAGGTATTGCTTGTCACGAACATCGGGGCTCGCGGTCTTCCGGACGTGATTGTACGTCGCGAGATTCGGCCCTTGCGACACGTCGTACCACGAGACGAACCAGAATCCCGGTGTGTCGATCTTCATGTCGTCATGCCAAAGACCGCCCTTGAACCAGGCCGGATCGTTCGGCGCCCGCTGGATCATTTTGCCACCGGTCGGCACCCGCATGTCGTCGGCGTAGATCCCTTTCGGGCCGTTGACCGCTTTGTGGATGTCCTTCATAGGCAGGTGGCGAAGCGCCTGCGACCAGTCGACCGGCGGCATCTGCGGCGCGAGGTCGAAGAGCCTTGATGCCGCGATCAGTTCCTCCTGAGTAGCGTCCGCCGGCATCATCGGCCTGACCTGGTTGACCTGACCGTACAGCCAGGCGATAAAGAGCATCTGGACCGCGCCTCCGCGGTACCAGTTGCCTTGTTCCCAGTACGGCCCGACGCGGCCCACTCCCGCCCCAAAGCCCTGCGGTATCATCGCGGCAAGACCTTTCGGATTACTCGCTGCGACGGCCATCTGCCATTCGGCCGTCGAGGAACATCCGATCAGCCCGACCTTGCCGTTCGACCACCCCTGGGTAGAGATCCATTCGACAGCGTCCTCTCCGTCCGTCAAAGGCGGTCCGAGGATGTCGTAATTGCCCTCGGAGAAGAAATGGCCTCGTTCATTCATCACAACGTACGCGTAACCGCGTTTCACGGCTTCAAGAACGCTCGACATGTCGCGCGGTGCTCTCAGGCTCACGTCCCAGTAATTGAAGTTGTAGGGCGTTCGCGAAAAGATCGTCGGATATTTCACGGCGGCGCTCTTCGGGCGGTAAACATCGGCTGCCATCCGTTTGCCGTCGCGCATTTTCACCATCACTTTGCGCTCGACGACCGCGATATCCTGCAGTTCCGCCTCGAGCTGGTGACGCCGCGCTCTTTGTTCTTCAGTGTCTGAAGAATTCCCGCGCTGGGCGAAAGTGATGTTTACGGACAGGCCGACCAATAAGGCGGCGACGAGGAGATTCCAAAAGATTTTTCTGTTCATGGCGTTAGAGAATTCTGAGAATTGAACCCGGCAAATGCCGGTTCGGGCCTTTAAGACAGTAATCAAAACGTGCCGGCCGCAGGTAAGATCGTAAGGCGGTAGGCAAAAATGAGATCTTCAAGTGTTTCGTTAAGTGTGAACCCCATATCCTCTCTGAATGGCCGAGATTCGTAGTTTCTTTTCGGCTATTAACGTACCACTAAAGGACGCGTCTTCCAATCCATATTCCGGATCACATTCTGCTTGCGGCTGTTACGCTTCTCCGGCGGCCCAGGACGGATAGAAACCGCCCGGCTTCGCTCGAGGCTCCTGAATAATAATCCACGGATTCGATTCAATGTTCGTTTACGTCTATGATGTCGCACATCCCTATGGGCAAATCAAACGAAACTCAGGAAACGAAACATTTAGGCGATTCGGACAAATCCGCAGGCAGTGGAGAAGAGAAGACTCTGATCGGCAAGAACACAACAGGTGATCTTAAGAGCGGGAGTTTTGTCGCCGGAACCGTGCTGGCGAGTCGCTACCGGATAATCGGCCTCGTCGGAAAAGGCGGGATGGGCGAGGTTTACAAGGCGGAGGACATCAAGCTTTCGCAGACCGTGGCGCTCAAGTTTCTGCCCGATGATCTTCAAAGCGACGCCGCCGCTCTCGAACGTTTCCACGCCGAGGTCCGCCACGCCCGGCAGGTCTCGCACGTCAACGTCTGCCGGGTCTTCGACATCGGCGAGATCGACGGCAGGCATTTCATCTCGATGGAGTTCATCGACGGCGATGACCTGTCGGACCTTCTGACGCGAGTTGGCCGCTTCACCTCAGAACGGGCCGTCGAGATCTCGCGGCAGCTATGCGTCGGGATGGAGGCTATCCACAAGTCCGGAATACTGCACCGTGACTTCAAGCCGGCGAACATCATCATCGACAAGCAGGGCGACGCCCGCATCACCGATTTCGGCATCGCCGGGATCGAGTCGGAGATCGCGAAAGACGGCATCCGGGCCGGGACTCCGGCCTATATGGCGCCCGAACAGATCGCCGGAAAAGAGGTGTCGGCCAAGAGCGACATTTACGCGCTCGGGCTTGTAATTTACGAGATCTTCACCGGCAAGCAGGCGTTCATCGCGGATAACGTGATGGACCTGATCAGGAAGCACCAGACAGAGACGCCGACGAATCCGTCGGAATTCGTCAAAGGAATTGATCCTTTGGTCGAGAACGTCATTTTCCAATGTATCGAGAAAGACCCGAAAGACCGTCCTGCTTCCGCACTTCACGTGGCGATGGCGTTGCCAGGCGGAAATCCGATGCAGATCGCGCTCGACGCAGGGCAGACGCCGTCGCCCGAGATGGTCGCCGCTTCTCCGAAGAAGGGCGCGCTTCGCCCGGTTGTCGCTCTCGGCATGCTGGCAGTCGTGATCTTCGGGATCGCGTTGCTGATGGGGACATCGAAAGAGACATTTCTGCACCGCATCGTGCCGCTCGATAAATCAGAAGACACCTTGCGGGAACGCGGCCGAGAACTGATCGAGAGATTCGGTTACAAGGCGGGGGATTCGTTTTCTGGGTTCCCGCCCCCCAGCAGCAGTGAGAACTACGTCGAGTATCTCAGAGAAAATGACCAGACCCGTGACCGATGGCAGAAGCTCGCGATCGGTCAACCCGCGGTGATCAAGTTCGTGTATCGCACGAGTCCCCAGCCGCTCGTCCCGATCAGCGATTGGAAAATGACGACTTCGGATCCACCAAACACCACACCCGGCATGGCCCAGATCAGGCTGGATACGAAGGGCCGAATGCTGTTTTTCCTTGGGGTTCCCCAGCGGATCGACGAACCTGCGGCCTCGTCCCGTGAGTTCGACTGGCCGGCAGTGATCAGGGAAGCCGGGTTCGATATCGCGGAATTCCAAAGCGTCGATCCGCAATGGACTCCGCCGGTGGCATTCGACGTCCGGCGCGCATTCACAGGCACATACCCGCAAAATAGCGACATCGCCATCCGCGTGGAGGCTGCCGCATATCGCGGCAAGCTTGTCAGTTTTGAGATTTCTGAGCCGTGGACAAAGGGTTCGGCTACGGAAGTCGAAGATGGAGGCTCGCCCCTCGCGTTTGTATTCGTCGGCATCTACTTCGGCGTATTGTTCTTTAGCGTCTGGCTGTCCGTGCGACATGTTCGCGCCGGACGCAGCGACTCGAAAGGCGCGCTGCGAATTGCCGGATTCATGTTTGCCGCCCGAATGGTGATGTGGGCCTTTGCGACGCACCACGTACCGTCGCTTGCAGGCGAAGTAGACCTGTTTGTGTCGGGCTTGCAGGCAGCGCTTTACTGGGCGGCGATGGCAGGAGTTATGTATCTGGCATTCGAACCGTATTTGCGGAAGATCGCTCCCGAACGCATTATCTCGTGGACACGCCTGGTGTCCGGTGACTGGCGAGATCCGCTTGTTGGCAGGGATGTGCTTATAGGAGCCGTTATCGCCACAATCTCGATGGTGATGTGGGTAAATGTCAGGTACTTTGTTCCGGCATGGCTTGGCAAACCGGCTTCACAACTATCTCTCGTCAGTGGCCAGGGTCCCCGCGGCGGGGTTTTTGTCGGGATAGGCGGATTTCCGGATATGTTCTTCGATAAGCTCACCGAAGCGCTTGTTTTTGCCTTTCTCCTTTCATTTCTTATCTTGCTTTCCGGCCTGCTGCTGCGGAGGAAATGGCTTGGT
>JAHEEZ010000149.1 GCA_024640445.1 Acidobacteriota bacterium
GGGCCAAGAGACCGTAGTCGTTGGGATCGAAGTGCCGGGCGGTGCGACGGCTTTCGAACGTGTAAAGGTAAGGTCCGCCGACAAAGCCGAGCCTGAGAAGATTGATACGATCGTTGCCGAAACGATAAAGAAAGTGAGCCGTTCGCCCGTGATCGTTGGATCGAACGCGTACGTGTTTTACAAAGGTGAGGCAAAGTCCGTCATGTTCGCCGGAGACAACACCAGCTGGGCGCCGCGCAAGGCTTTGCAGAAGATCGGCAATGGCGTGTTCGCTCTCCGGCTCGATCTTTCCGACGACTCACGCCTTGAATACAAACTGGTCGTTGATGGTAAATGGCTGCTGGACCCGGCAAACACAAAGAGCAACAGCAACGGGGTCGGAGGCGAGAATTCCGTCATCGAGATGCCCGGCTACAGGCCGAGCGAGTTGGCTAAACAGGACCTTCTTGAGCCGACAGCGCATTCGATCAACGAGATGGAGATCGACAGCAAGAAATATGGCAAGCGGATGGTCAAGATCTACCTGCCCTCCGAGTATTTCCGCCGCGGGATCGCTCCGAAGCTGCCAGTCGTGTACTTCCTCGACGGATCGGATTATTTGAACAGGGCACAGGCGGTCACGGTCGCCGAGAAGCTGATCGCGGCAGGAAAGGTCAAGCCGTTCATGATGGTCTTCACCGATCCGGTTGACCGGATGAAAGAATACTGGGCGAGCGACGAATATGCCGACTACATAGCTAAAGAAGTGATTCCTTCTGTCGAGAACAAGTACTTCAATGTACTCGAAAAGGGCCGTGCCAATCGTTCGATCATCGGCGCGTCTTTGGGCGGGATCACAAGCATCTGGATCGCCTTGCGACATCCGGATCTCTTCCGGAATGTCGGTGCGCAAAGCGCTTCATTCTGGGTCGACGATGAGCGTGTGATTGGGAAACTCAAGCAGCTCGACGCGGAAAAAGGCGACGACTTCAACTTCTACGTCGATGACGGCGTTTTCGAAGGAGCTGAGGATTCCCGCCGCGTCAACGTGATGCTCAGGGGCAAGGGTTTTCGCGCAAAGTTCGTTGAAAGATCGACCGGCCACAACTGGACGAGTTGGCGCGACCGTCTGGCAGAGGCCTTTGTTGCTTTGATGAATTAAGTTTATAAGTTACACTGTCGGCTTAGATTACGGGTGCCGACCCCCCTCTGAGTGAAGGCATTCCGCGATCAGCCACCAAAAGCCCGTTAAACACCCTCCGCAAGGCGCTGTACCGAATTACCTTGCCGGCATCGGGCCGGTGTTAGAGATCAAGGTATTGTTACAGATCCAAATGAAAGAAATCGTTCTTGCAACTGATCTTGGCGGTACAAATCTGCGTATGGCCGCCGTCGATTGCAACGGAACCATACTTTACAGGACCAAAGAGCGAACTCCGCGCTCGAAGGACGGCCATGCCATTCTCGACGCGATCGTGTCGATGGGTGAAGAGTGCCGCGTAAAACTGGGTTCGGCAACGCTTGTTGCTGTCGCAACGGCCGTGCCCGGCACTATCGATTTTGAGAATGGGGTCATTACAAACGCGCCGAACCTGCCAGAGCTGAACGGATTCGCGATGGCGGGGGAGCTCAGGAAGCGGCTCGGAATTGCTGCAGTCCTCGAGAATGACGCGAACGCGGCGGCGATCGGGGAGCACTGGCTTGGAGCTTCAAAGGACGTGGACAATTCCGTGATGGTCACTCTTGGGACCGGTGTCGGGGGCGGTATTTTCGTTCACGGGAAGGTCGTTCGAGGCAAAGACGGCACTGCCGGCGAGATCGGCCACATCAACGTTGAACCGGACGGACCCGCCTGCGGCTGCGGCTCGCATGGTTGCGTCGAGCAATACTCATCCGCAAGTGCGGTGGTAAGGATCGCAGGCGAGCTTGCGGCAACTCATCCGGAATCGGCATTGAACCGCGCTGAGGACCTTTCCGCGGAGGAGATCTATGAGATCGCGCTGGCCGGCGATGCAGCAGCTGGCGAGGTCTTCAGGATACAGGGCTACTATCTCGGGATAATGCTGGCCGGGGTGATCAATACTCTGAACCCCGACTGCATAGTTATCGGCGGGGGAGCGTCCGGCAGCTGGGATCTCTTCATACCCCATTTGCGAAGCGAACTAAAGGCAAGGTCTTACAAAGAGCCGGCTGAACGTGCTAAGATTGTCCGGTCTGGACTGGGCGATGATGCCGGGATCCTCGGCGGCGTCAGGTTGGGATTCCTGAGCGCGGCAAGCCGGCTCGAAGCCGCGGACAGCACTCTTTAACCGCAAAAACCAAAAAGGCAGGATTCGAACATCATGGATGTATATCACAGGATCTTGGGCAAGCTTTACGAGATCACGGGCGGCAAACAATCGGAGAGCGTCGACCTTCAGGAGTTGGTTAAGCAGGAAGGCTTTCTCCCCAGTTACGAGGATATTTCCCGTCAGATGAGCCGCTCGGGATGGATAACGGATACCGGCAGGGGAAACAAGGTAAAGATAACCCACTGGGGTGTCAAAGAGGCCAAGAAATCAGGGACTGCCGGTCCAGATACCGGCCGTGAACTGAAGAAGCTTGCAACCCGTCTTCAAGTGGAGGTCAAGGAACTCGTCGTTATGACGGAAGAGCTAGCCTCCGACATCAGCGAGTCGAAAATGAAGCAGGTTGAGAAACAGATGGCCTCTGTTTCGAAGGTGGCGGAGGAATTAAAGGGTAACATCTGACCTATGGCTTGATTTACCGGATTGTTGTCGTGTAAGATATTCGTTTCCTGCAGGGCGTGGGAACGCAAAACGTGGGTTTTCGCACCCACTTTTTATTTTGGAATAAAATCACCCGGTGAACAGGTCAGCGATTGAAAACAAGGTAAGGGAATTCGCGGCGGCGGCTGCCTCTGAGAAGGGGTTTGAGCTCGTCCACGTGGAATTTACAGGCACCGGCAAACAGGCGGCAGTCAGGGTTTATATCGACAAGGATGGCGGCATTACCCATGAAGACTGCTCGCAGTTGAGCCAGGCGTTGGACAGGCTGCTTGAACCGGCGGACCTGATCAGCAGCCGTTACGTTTTGGAGATCTCATCTCCCGGCATCGAGCGCGGTCTTTACAGCCTGGCGGACTTCGGAAAGTTTTCCGGCGAGTCGGCAAAGGTAAAGACTCATACGGCGATCGAAGGCCAGAAGAACTTCCGGGGAAATATCGTGGGCGTTTCGGACGGGGATGTGGAGTTTGAAGACCGGACATCCGGTCTCGTGCGGATTCCGTGGGATCTTGTTTCGAAAGCAAACCTGGAATTCGACATCGGGCGCGAGCTCAAAGAATCTAAGAAGAAGAAGTCCTGAAAGCATATGCGGTCGGGGACGTGCAGTTATGATCACATCAATTGGGCAAAGCATTGAGGCCTTAAAGGAAGAATACGGTCTCGAAAAGGAACTCGTGATAGAGGCGATGAAGGACGCCGTTCGGGCGGCTGCCCGTAAGCAGTTCAAATCGCAGTATAAGGCCGGTGAAGGAATTCAGGTCGACTGGAACGACGAAGAGGAGATCGTTGAGATCTCTGCCTTGAAGACCGTGGTTATCGAGGTCGAAAGCCCTACCACCGAGATCTCGCTTGAGCAGGCTGTGGATGAAACCGGTGACGACGAGATCGAGGTAGGTGACATTCTCGCGTTTCCGCTGCCGACTGAAGATCTTGGAAGGATCGCAGCACAGACCGCGAAACAGATACTCGTGCAGAAGATCCGCGAAGCGGTCAGAGAAAAGGTCTACGACGAGTACATCGACCGCAAGGGCGAGCTGATCAACGGTCTGGTCAAGAGGTTCGAGCGCGGCGACCTGATCATCGACCTCGGAAACAACCTTGAGGCGGTCCTGCCGAGACGGGAACAGACCCGCGGTGAGGCGTGGAACATCAACGAGCGCATAAGAGTTGTGATCGTTGAGGTTAACAAGGAACTTCGTGGACAGCAGATCGTTGTGTCGCGTGCTTCATCCGAACTGCTCAAGCGTTTGTTCGAGATGGAAGTGCCGGAGATCTATGACGACACTGTCGTGATCAAATCGGCAGTTCGTGAGCCGGGCGACCGCGCCAAGATCGCGGTATCTTCGAACGAAAAGGATGTTGATCCTGTCGGCGCGTGCGTTGGAATGAAAGGTTCGCGCGTTCAGTCGATAATCAAGGAACTTCGCGGAGAGAAGATAGACATTATCGAGTGGTCGGACGAACCTTCTGTATTCGCAGCAAACGCTTTGAGCCCCGCCAAAGTTTCGCAGGTGCGTATAACGAACATTAATGAGCGCAAGATGGAGGTCATCGTCGTCGAAGACCAGCTTTCGCTTGCGATCGGTAAACGAGGCCAGAACGTCAGGCTCGCCACAAGGCTTGTCGGTTGGGACATCGACATCATTAGCGAGGAGATACTCAAGGCCGAGATCACCAAGAAGATGGGCCAGATGATGGCTTCCGGTGAAGCGGTGCCAATCACGGAACTGGATGGCATGACACCGGCGCTTGCCGAGACACTCTCGTCCAGCGGCATCGAGGACATCGAATCTCTCGCGAACACTTCGGTCGACCATCTCGTTGAAGTTCTCGACACAAGCATGGACGAAGCGCAGGTCATTCTGGAATCCGCGAAACAGGTCGTCAAATTGAAAGACCTTAAGGATGGGGAGCCCGAAGCGGAAACGTCTGAGGCTGCGCCGGAGGGAGAAGCGGAGCCTGCCGAAGAAGTCGTAGAGGCGGAAACTGAGGCCGTCGTTGAATCTGCAGAGAGTGAAGCTCCAGTCGCTGAGCTAGCGACCGTAGAAACCGTAGAAGAGGTATCTTCAGAGTCTGTTGAATCAACGGAAGAACCGGTTGAATCCCCGGAAGAAGAGACCAAGGAAGAAGTGGCCGCAGCAGAGGCGGAAACGCCGGCGCAGGAAGAAACGGAAGACGCAGTGGAAGCTGAGGAAGCTGCTGAAGAGGTTTCAGAGTCGGTGGTGGATGAGACCCTCGGGGACAATGAAGACGATGCCGCAAAAGATGCGGAACCCGTTGGCGCCGACGAAGAAGACTGAATGAGACACAAATTTCCGTCAGCGAGTGTGAATGGCGGCGGGCTTTGATCGCCACAAGAGCCGCAAACTGGTAACAACGATTTTATGGCCGTAAGGAAGAATATAAGGGTTTACGACCTGGCGCGTGAACTGAAGCAGGACACCAAACGCATCCTTGAGGACCTTCGAAGGGAAGGAGCGGATGTAAGTGTGCCCTCGAACTCCGTTTCGAAGGAAATCGCTGACAAGGTCAGGACCAAGTATTTTCCGAAGGTCGAGCAGGCTCCGAAGCGTGCGATCAAAGTCATCAAGCGGAAGAAGGTAGCCAAAGCGGCGCCCGAAGCAGAAGAGACGGCAGAAGAGGCGGCTCCTGCCGAAGAAGTTCCGGCGGCCGAAGAACCTTCGGTAGCGGAAGAGGTTAAGGAGAAACCGAAGAGCAAGGTCGTCAAACTCCGAAAAGCGACGAAGGCGGAAGAGCCCGTGGCTGAACCGGAGGCAGAACCGGAAGCGGAGAAGGAAGTAGAGGAAGAGAAGCCCGCGAAACGCGTGCTGAAGGTCTCCAAAAAGGCAGTTATTGAAAAGGCGGCCGAGGAAGCGGAAGCGGTCCAGGCGAAGGAAGCGAAAGAAGAAGCCGTTCAGGCGGAAGAGGAAGAAGAAGAAAAGGAAGCTCCGAAATCGGGCCGCCAGATAACCAAGCTCAAGCTGACCAAGAAAGCGCTTGAGGCAGGTGTGAAGCCGGGCGAACGCATCGTTACCGCGAAGCCGACGGCGGAAGAACTTCAGACCGAAAGGACAAAGGGACACAAACCGGAGAAGAAAGCTGTTAAGGGCCGCAAACGCGAGCTGAGGGGAACTCCCGGCGAAACTGCGACACCGAAGACGGTTTACACTCCGCCGCCGAGCCACAATCGACGTCCCGGAAGGGGCGGCAGAAAGGGAGGCCGGCGTTTTGACGACAGGACGAGGTTCCAGGACAGTGATGTTGACGCGCCGCGCAAGCGTTCGATCGAAGAGCGAATCCTGGATCAGGTAGGCTCCGCGGAGAGCGACAAGAAGAAAGTGGTCCGTCTTACTGAGGGAGCCACGATTCGGGAATTTGCGGAAGGGCTTGGGGTCACGCCGCGCGACATTGTCCAGCTGCTCGTCACAAAAGGGATCTTTGCGACGCTGAACCAGCCCATCTCAGAAGACATCGCGTTCGAGCTTGCAGAAAAATTCAACTGTGAGGTCAGCTTTGTTCCGTTCGAAGAAATGGTCATCGAACAGGAGTTCGAGGAACTGATCGCTGCCGACTCAGATGACGATGAAGGACCCAGAGCTCCTGTTGTTACGGTGATGGGCCACGTCGATCACGGTAAGACATCTTTGCTTGATGCCATCCGTTCCGCGAATGTCGCGGAAGCTGAGGCGGGCGGAATTACACAGCATATCGGTGCGTACAGTGTATTCGTGTCGAACCCGGACAATCCAGAAGAGAAGCGCAGAGTTGTCTTCCTCGACACGCCGGGCCACGAAGCGTTCACGATGATGCGTGCCCGTGGTGCGAAGGCGACTGACGTGGTAATTCTTGTGGTTGCCGCGGATGACGGTGTAATGCCGCAGACCATTGAAGCCATCGACCACTCGAAGGCTGCAGGCGTGCCTATCATCGTCGCGATCAACAAGATCGACAAGCCGGGTGCGAGTCCCGATAAGGTCAAGACCGAGCTCGCCGGGCAGGGCCTCAATCCGGTTGACTGGGGCGGCGACATTGAAATGGTCCAGGTCTCAGCGAAGAAGCACGAGAATCTTGAAACGCTTCTCGAAACAGTCCTCCTTCAGGCCGACATCATGGAATTGAAGGCCAGCCCGACCAGAAGGGCTTCTGGTGTCGTGCTTGAGGCGAAACTTGACAAGGGCCGCGGCGCGGTCGGAACCATACTTGTTCAGCAGGGAACCCTCCACGTGGGCGATCCGTTCATCGTCGGGCAGTACTACGGAAAGGTCCGTGCGATGTTCTCCGACAGGGGAGAAAGGGTGGACGAGGTCGAGCCGTCGACGCCGGTCGAGGTCCTGGGTCTTCAGGGAGTGCCACAGGCTGGTGATATTTTCCAGGCGGTTTCGGACATCGACAAGGCACAGACGATCGCGAATCAGAGGCAGCAGCAGGCGCGCCAGATCGCGATGATGAAGACTACAAAACGCGGTATCGAGTCGCTCGGCCTGGCGGACGTCAAGGAACTGCTTGTCGTCGTCAAGGCGGACGTCCAGGGATCCGTCGAGGTGCTGAAGGCAACGCTCGAGAAGCTTTCGACCGAGAAGGTCAAGGTTCGCGTGATCCGGTCAGGAGTTGGAGCGATAACCGAATCTGATGTGCTTCTCGCATCGGCGACTCAGGCTGAGGCGGACGCGTCGGCGGTAGTCATCATAGGCTTTAATGTCAGGCCCGGCGTTCGCGCCGTGGAGACCGCGAAGCAGGATGATGTCGATATTCGCCTGCATTCGATCATTTACAAGGTCGAGGAAGAGATAACGGCGGCGATGATCGGAATGCTCGACGCGATCGAGAAAGAGGTCATCCTCGGAAAGGCTCAGGTCCTGGAAACATACAAGGTCTCCAGGGTCGGCACCATCGCCGGTTGTCGGGTCATTGACGGCTTGATCAAGCGTCAGGCAAAGGCGCGGCTCATCCGTGACGGCGTAGTGATATGGAGCGGCGACATCGCATCGCTCAAGCGCTTCAAGGACGACACGAACGAGGTCAAATTGGGCTATGAGTGCGGCCTCAGCCTGGTCAACTTCAACGACATCAAGGTGGACGATGAGATCGAGGCGTTCATCATTGAGGAGATCGCTCCGACGGAGCTGGATTAGGTCAGACACCGCTGAGAGGCGGAGATTTTTGATATGCGGCGTCCGGAAAGAATGGCTGAAGCCCTGCGCGAAGAGGTCGCGGAGATCGTGGGTTACGAGCTTGAGGACCCGCGGCTTGTAGCCGTAACGGTAACGGACGTGAGGGTTTCCGACGATCTGCGCGATGCAAGGGTGTTCGTGCTGGTTGAAGGCGACGAAAAAGAGAAGAAGGAAGCCTTGACGGCGTTGAACAATGCCTCGAACTTCGTTAGAAGGCAGGTCGCTCTGAATCTCGACCTTCATCACGCGCCTCACCTGTATTTCGCGCGGGATACCGTAGAGGAAAACGCTTCGCGGATCGAATCGCTCCTCGGGGAGATCGATATTGCGGAAGAAGAAACACCCATTGATAAATTCAAGGACTAATAGTGCCGCGGCGCGGCGTGTAAGCTGAAGCGCCGGGACGCTTTGTGATGTTAAGCCAAGTAGTAGAGTTAATTGAAAACAAGGATAATTTTGCCATTACGACCCACGTAAGGCCGGACGGCGACGGAGTCGGATCGTCGCTGGGACTTTGCTGGCTCCTTAGGTCTCTTGGAAAAGAAGCCGAGGTGATCGTCAGGGATCACGTGCCGCCCTCTTACAGACAACTCCCCGGTGCGGACGAGATCAGGCAGGTATCCGAGATCGACAGGGAATATGACGCGATCTTTGTGATCGAATGCTCGGACATAGACCGGCCCGGTATCAGGAAGCTTGACGAGCAGTTCACAGTCAACATCGATCATCACGCCACCTGCGAACAATTTGGAACGATCAACTGGATAGACGCAACCGCTTCCGCGGTCGGCGAAATGAT
>JAHEEZ010000150.1 GCA_024640445.1 Acidobacteriota bacterium
GCATTCAGGTTTTGGTCGCGGTCGGATTCGGAATAGCGGTGCTCATCGCAGCAGGTGAGGACGGTTTTGACGCCTTATTCGCAAGGTTCAGTTCGGTTGTGGGGATCGCAAGCTCGATCGCGGGAGCGGCTGGTGTGATGCTTGTCCTGCGGCACGTGAACCAGATCCCTGACGAGCTTTCTGTCGATCCGCCTCCGCCGCCATCGACCTTCGGTCTTGACTGAACTTCATTCGTATTGATCCGCGTCTGAAGAAGGAGAATTACGAAACCCCGGCCGCCGAGAAGGGCAAAGGCGGCCGGGGTTTTTTTCCGGATCGAAGCCAGTATCATTGCTGCCGCATAGTCTTGGCGCCGCTCCGGATATCCTTATGCCGGTCCGTGCCGGACCGGGCTGATGCGGCCTCGCAGGCCGCGATTTCCGAACTATCTGATCGCGGGAACATCGCCATTCGTCCCGAACTGTCTCGCCTCGAGCGCGCCGTCGGTACTCCTCAGGATGTACCAGTTGCCCGTACTCGGCCTGAACACCGCGATGTCTGTCTTGTCATCGGCGTCGAAACGTCCCGCGACCGGTATATCTTCGGAGATACCGAACTGAACGGATGTTATTCCGCCGTCGCTGCTGCGGTAGATGTACCACACACCGATCGAGGGCCTGAACACGGCGTGGTCGTCTCTTCCATCCCCGTCAAAATCACCCCGGACCGGTCTGTCTTCCGCGACGCCCCACTGGACTGCGGAGAAACTGCTGTCGATACTGCTCAGCTTGTACCATACTCCGTTGCTGGGTCTGTAAACCGAGATGTCCGCTCTGCCGTCGCCGTCGAAATCGCTTGCCACCGGTTTGTCCTCGGGAGAGCCGAACTGGACGGTGATGATGCCGCTGTTGTTGCTCTTCTTCACAAACCATGTGCCGCTCGAAGGCCGGTACACCGCGATGTCGCTGAGACTGTCTCCGTCGAAGTCACCGCGAACCGGTACGTCGGTGCCGTAGCCGAACTGTTCGACCGTTTCGCCTCCGTCTGAACTTCGGTTGATGATCCAGACACCGCTGCCGCCGATATTTCTAAAGACCGCCTTATCAGTCTTGCCGTCTCCGTCGTAGTCAGCGGAAACAGGTGTGTCCGCTGCCGCTCCGAATTCCTGCGCGGAAAAGCCCTGGCTGTTCATCGAGTACCAGGTGGCCGTAGCCGGCCTGAACACCGCGAAGTCGTTGGAGCCGTCGCCGTCGAAGTCAGCGCCGTCCGAATGCTGGACGAGCTGTCCGCGGAGTTCGCCCGCAGGGTTGTTCTGGCTGGCGATCGTCGCGAACCAAAGGCCCGCCCTGATCTGCCCGACCTGCGCTGCGGTCACTGGGATCGTCGCTGTCGCAAAGTTCCCGTTGGTACCGCCGACAACTCCCAGGTCATAGACAAGTACGGTGTCGCCGAGGTCAGCCTCAATGCGAGCCGCGGTCTGCGAGCTCGAAAGAGAGTGAAACTCGCCTTCGATCGTCGCTTCCGTCTCGGTGTCATTCAAGAAGACCTTTACCTCTCCGCGTCCGCTCGTACTCACCGGAGGAGCAAACCCGCTGCCGTTCGGATGCGTTTCGAAGTAACGGCCCTGGCTCGGTGTTCCGCCCGGACTTGGACTCGGAGTCGGGCTAGTCGACCCGAGGAACGTTCCCGAAAGGACTACTGAGCCGTTTCGGCTGATCTCTATTCCGGAGCCCGGATTCACGACCGGTACGAACTCACCGCGGTCACTGCGGAGTCTCAAACGACTCTCGCTGTCGCTTTCTAGTGTCATTGATCCGATCGGGACCCCGTCAACCGTCACTGAGAACTGCGTGCCTGCGGGCAGGCTGATCTGCCTTATGCGGACCTCGATCTCGGTTCGGCTGCTGTGGATCTCGTACGAAGCGTATCCCCTGGGCAACACACCGTTAATGGTTGCGCCGCCGAGGCTGGCATAGATCTCGCTTTCTCCCGGCGAAGGCGAGGCGGTCGGCGAAGGTGAAGCCGTTGGAGATGCCGTTGGCGAGGCGGTCGGACTTGCAGTAGGTGAAGCAGTCGGACTCGCGGTAGGTGACGAGGTCGGAGAGGATGTAGGGGAAGGACTCGGATTCGGACCGCCTCCGCCAAGCACGCCCGATACCAGCAGGGTGGTGCCGAGCTTAACTTCAACTGTGGAACCGTCGACGGTGACAGGTACGCTTTGACCGTCACTCGTTCGCAGCTTCAGCCGGGCTCGCTGGTCGAGAAGGCTCGCCTGGCCGATCTGATTTCCGTCAACAAACATCGTAAGAACGGTTCCGTTTGCCATATTGACGTCTTGAGCTTCAACCTCGATCTCGCGATTGCCGCTCGGATAAAGCTGATACTCCGCAAAGCCGTGCGGATTCACCGAACCGGACGGTGACACAAGATTGGCCTGCCTGATCAGTACCGGGATCTCTCCGCCCATATCTGAATTGAATGCCTCGGAGACCATCGCCACCGGCAGGACTGAAAGCAGTCCGACCGCGATCGCCAGGGCGACCCAGTTCACGATAAGTCCGCGCTTTGCATTTTCTTTTGTTTTCGTCATTGTCTGATACCTTCCTTGCACTGAATTCTGTTTTTTCTGAGCCTTCTGGAAAATTAATCCCGGCATATCAGTAAGACAGTGCGGTCCGTGGAGGAAAAAAGACAGGGAGATGAAAAAAAGTGAGATGGGGGAGTGAATCGTGGATGGTGAATCGTAAATCGTGAATGGTGAATCGTAGATCGTGAATGGTGAATGGTGAATGGTGAATCGTGAATGGTGAATCGTGAAATGAAGAGGAAGGTTTCCCGCAAAGGCGCGAAGCCGCGAAGGGGAGACAGGAATCAGTACCCGTGGCTACCTCTACGGGTACTGATCTCTTCCATTCACGATTTACGATTCAACGTTCACTAAGGAGATGTTTGACACGCGCTCGGGTTCGAACCGCAAGCGGTATTGTTCAATGCACAGAGAGCATCAAGCCTGGAAGTGTCGATGGAGTAACCTCTGGAATTCAGGAAGCAGGCCCACGTCACACCCGTGTCGTCCAGGCGGTTAACCATCTGTGGCGGGGTCAGAAGAGGCTCGTGTGACTTGACCAGCGCCGCGACCCCTGCGGCGACGGGTGCCGCCATCGAAGTCCCGCTCCAGGTCGCATACCTCCCTCCCGGAATCGCGCTGACTATCCCCTCGCCGGGCGCGACCAGGCGAATGAACCTGTCGTTCCCGCTGCCGTCTGTCGACATTGTCGAGAAGGTTGAAAGCTTGTCGAATTTGTTGCTGGAACCGACGCCTATCTGCGGGTCGATCCGGTTGCCGGAAGGATAGACCGGGGAAGAGTTGCCTCCGTTGCCGGCGGCTGAAACTACCATTATCCTGTTCTCCCCCAATTCTCCGAATGTCTTTCCGTCGATCGTCATTCCGTCGTCGCAGGCGTCGATTATGTCTTCAAGGAGATTCGGGTTATTGGGGTAGCCGAAGCTGATGTTCGCGATCTCCGCTCCATTCTGCGCTGCCCAGATTATCGCCGCTGTAACCCTCCAGAGATCTCCGACGCCGTCCTGGTCCAGCACCCGGATCGGCATTATCTTCGCTTCCGGCGCAGTCAGCGCGATGATCCCCGCGACATGCGTGCCGTGCCCGTAGACAGGGTTTGTGTAGTAGCTTCCGACCTCCGAAGGATCGGAGTCGTTATCGACGAAATCAAATCCGGGAACCAGGCGGCCCGCGAACGCGGGGTGGTTAAGGTCAATGCCCGTATCGAGCACTGCCACCGTTACTCCTGCGCCTTTCGATATTTGGTGCGCCTGGGGAAGGCGTATCTTCTCCGGAAACCACTGCTTGGAGAAAGATTTGGAACTGCTTCCGATCGCCCAAGACCTGCCGATCGCCCACGATCTTCCCAGAGACCAGGCTAGGCCTTGCCTCTCGACCGCTGAAAGCTTTCTGTTTACTTCCGGTTTAGCGATACGCGCATCCGAGGCCATCGCGGCAACGATCTGTTCGGCAGTCTGACTTGTCTTTGTCAGATCGACCGCCATTCGATATGTGGCAGGTGTGCCCACCTGTCCGAGAGGCGTCGGATTCAGGCCGTATTGAGTCGAGACGGCAGGAAGATCAGCCGGGACCGCAAGCTGGAATATCACCTCGTTCGGGACGCAGTCAGTACACGTGCCCGGTCCCTGGGCGTTCTTTTGGCCAAACGCGTTAAAGACGGCGATCGCTGCCAGCAGCGCGGCCGCGAATGACATCGCGAGTTGTTTTCCGGATAAGTACATCTTTCTTTCCTGCCAATTTGTCGGTTGAACGTTCTTCCAAGACACAGTGCGGAAGAGGGATCCAAAAAGACAGTCAGTCATCGGGCGGCATATTAATGCCTTCCGATAATACCAAAAGGCGCCCAGAAATATGGGTGGACTTCTTCACCGATCATTTTTATCCTTTCGAGATTCAATGATGCCGATACCGAGAGCCCCCGTTGCAGTCCCCGGTACATTCCGCCCATCAGCCGCGCCGTCGATTCGTCATCGACGGTCCAAAGGCTTAAGACTATTCTCGCCGCTCCGGCGGCAAGGAATCCTCGCGCAAGACCGAGGATCTCGCTTCCGGGGTAGACCCTGTTCAGACCGGTTTCACACGCGCTAAGCGTGACAAGCGCGGCGTTTATGTTTTGAGCGCAGATGTCACGGACGGTGATGAATCCGTCAGACAGGTGAAGGCTTGAAAAGAGCGGATTCTCGGGTCGGAACCTGCCGTGGCAGGCGAGATGGATCACGGGAAAGCCCGGCGCACGCGAAACGTAGTTCCCGAATGTGGCATCTGTTGCGGTGAAGACACTCGCGTTCGCGAAAAGTCCGGCGACCGCCGCGACCTCATCCTCGACATTTGGGATATTCTCATCGGCGTAACCGATCACGAGCGCGGAAGAGGGTTCGGGAAGATCGCGAGAGGCGAGAACCTCCCAGACGCCAGCCCCCGGGGCCGTCACGATCTCCCTCTTTTCCGCTTCATACCGGACGCCGTCATAAAGAGCGTGAAATGGGACGTAGTTTAGCGCTCCCGACGGCACGACGATCAGGTCTTTGTCACTGATCGCGCCCTCCAGCGGACGGATCAGCATCTCATACAGCTCCGACAGACAGGCGTCCGCCCTCGACTTTAGGCTGGCGCCGAAACTCTTGATCGCATCCCCGCCGTAACGCATGGAGCCAAACTGGAACTGAAGTGACTCGAGGGCATCGGACACCGCTTCCGAAGTCGCCAGCGCATCGACATGGTCGATCCCGTCCGAGGTGACGACAAACGCCGAAAACACGCCCTCGCTTTCAATGAACTCGACCAGCGCACGGCCTGGGCCGAGACGTCCGATCACGGAATCGACCGAAAGATCAAATCCGTTCCGGTCCGTGTGGGATGCCGTGCTCGCCAGCCGGCGCGAGGCTTCCGAAAGCCTCCTTTCCCGATCCGCGATCTCTTGTCTCAGGCCTTCAAGCTCGCCTTCATCAGCCCTATTCAGGCGGCTGTAGAACCAGTTCAGATCTTCGCGAATTTCGCGCACTTCTCCCGCCAATTGTGAGCTTTCCTCCCGTTGATCGGGGGCAGATGCCTTGCGGACAGACTCCGCTAGCGTTCTCGACCTCGCGCGCTCGACCATCTCGAATGCTTCCCGGATCCGTCCCGCCGCAAGATAGATCCGCGTCAGGTTGTCATAGGGAGCGAGCTTGTCGGCGAGATATGCCATTCGGAACTCTTCAGCGGCAATAGGCTCGCGCATTGACTCGATCATAGAAACGGCGTCGGAAAATTCGCGTTCCGCAGTGACGTAGTCGCCCAGGTCGAGCGACACCAATCCCAAAGAACTAACCGCCGACATGCCTATTTTCGGAAGGTCCGAATCCATAGCCTCCAACCGGGCTGCCCTGAGCACTTCGGCCGCCTCTTCGAACCTGCCCAGCCGCCGCAGGGTTTCTCCCCTAAGCACCGCGGCTTCCAGAGCCAGGCGGATATTCTCACCGGCGAGGCGCGCCGCCTGGTCAAGTATTTTCAAGGCCTCTTCATCTCGTCCGGAAAGGGATTCGATCCTGGCTTCGTCGATCAAAACGGACGAAATGCGGTACGGATTGCCTTCAGCTTCGAACAGTTGCGCCGAACGCCGCAGTTCTTCACCGGCCTCTGCCAAGCGGCCCAGGTCAAGAAGAATGCGTCCAAGGTCGCTGCGTGAACGGGCCTCCTCGCTTTGGAGCCCCAGTTTTGAAAGATCTGCCGCCGCCTTTTGTTGGATCCCGACCGCTTCTTCAAGGAGATTCAAGGTCTGGTAGATCTCCGCGATCTCAAGTTCCGCGATGGCGCTCTGGTGCGGCATTTCCAGTTCTTCAAACTTTCTTCGGGAATGCTCGAGAAGCCTCAGCGCCTCATCGTAACGGCCCCGGAACGTCGCAAGGTTCCCGAGACTCGCTTCGATCTCCGCCTCCGTCACTTTCATTCCCGCGGAACGCGCCGAATCGAGCGCCGTGGCGTAATGTTCCTCCGCTTTTCTGAAGTCGTTGAGTTCGGTGTAAGTGTGGGCGAGGTCGTTCTCGGCAAGTGCCTGCCATTCGGTCTCGCCGGCCTTTATGAAACGGTTCCGTGCCGAGATCCCATAGCGTTCCGCTTCGCGCAGATCGCCGCGGCGTGAGCTTATGTTGCTTAGATTGAGCTCGATTTTCCCGGCCGCAAGCAGGTCGCCTTCTTCCTCGAAGATCTTCAGGGCGTCAAGGCCTGTAGAAACCGCCTCTTCGTAGCGTCCGAGCAGAGCGAGCGGGATCAAAGAAGCGACCGAAGCCTGCGCGGATTCATAACGCTTTCCGATCGACGCAAAGCCGTCGACCGACTTCTGAAGTTCACGCACCGCCGATGCGACCTCGCCCTTGGTCAGTTCCGAAATGCCCGAAACCCAACATGCCAGGGCGTCGATTTCCGGCGAAACGCAGATCGATGCGAGCGCGGCGATGGAATCCGATGCCGCCCGCGCTTTGACCGGCTCGTTGTTCCAGGTCTCGTAGCAGATCTCTTTCAGCTTGTAAGCGAGTCCGGTATCCGCATGAGAAGTGTGTTCCTCAAGAAGCCGCAGCCTGTCCCCGGCGTTCTCAGCCGAAACCAGCCGTCCCGCAAGTTCCTTTCTGTCCATATGAAAAGGTGTTGATTATAGCAGGACGAGGGTAGGCACAGAAAAAGCGGTGAAGGTTCTCCCAATCCTTCACCGCTTACCCCTTTGAACTCCCCCCTTAAGAGAGTCTTCAGGAGACGCTGATCTTTTCGATCGCGATCTCCGAACCCTCGGCGCTCAGTGTCAGAGGATATTCACCAGCCTGAACGCTTTTAATAACAAATTCACTTCTGCTGTTCGCGCGGACCGTTCGGTCACCGAGTGTGACAGTACACTCCTCGAATCCGTCCCCAAGGATCTGACCCCGCACCTCGAATCCATCTTCAGTGCCAAGTATCCTCAGGTCGACCGCATTCGAACCCGCCTCGAACAGCATCTGACGCGCCTGTGCCGTACCCGAGCGTTCGCCGAATACGGCTTTCCCGGGAGCGAGGTCCATCTTCAGGACCGCAAAGATCCTTTCAGAAATGGACGTCTTGCTTTCGGCGGTCCTTGTGCGAAAGATGTCCTTCGACCACTTGACCGCGTCCGCAGGTGCATCGACCGAATCGTCAGTCTGCATCAAGTGGATGATCTTCTTAAGATTGTCTTCGTGTGAATTGCTCATTCTTCTTGTAAGGTTCATCGTCGCGTGCCCTCTCACCTAAACAGTCCCCTTACCGAGTGAAAAAATACACGCAGTTCAATTTTTTTCTTTAGCCTGACAACACCTTTTCAAGCTTCTTGAGGCACCTGGACCGAAGGGGGCTGATACTCGTCGATCCGACGCCGATCGCTTCCGCGACCTCCGCATAGCTGGCAGATGGCTCCGTCAGATAGATCATCGAGAGGATCGTCCGACACCGCTCTTCCAATTTCTTCAGTGCGGTGCGGACCATGTGCTGCTCTTCAAGCGTGATCAACGCGTCTTCCACAAGAGGAGCTTCATCAGCGATCGAGGCCATTTCGTATTCCATCTCCTCTTCGGTCGCGGGTGCATGGAAGCCCTTTTCCGAGCGCACGGTTCCCCAGGTCTTGAACTTTGCGGTCGTAACGAGCCATGAGCGGACCTTTTCCGGCTGTTGGAGGTCATCAAGCTTTTGGAACAGTGTCAGAAAGACTTCCTGCAGAATGTCGGCGGCTTCGGATTCAGGCAGGCCTGCCCTGCGCGGGATGGCGAAAACCAGCCGCTGGTAACGGTCGACGAGTTCGTTCCAGGCAGATTCGTCCCCGTTCCGGCACGCCTTGACGAGCGCCGCGTCATCACGTTCGAGCTGCGGTGCGGCGAACTTTCCGGAACCGGTTGTGGAGGCCTTGGCCATAAGGTCACTCAATCTGTTTCAAGGGAAGATTAAATCATAAAGAGAAGTCAGGAGACAGGAGACAGGAGACAGGAGACAGGAAGGCCCGTCCGATAAACTTCAGTTTGTCGGTCTTCGGTCAAACTAGTGGCGTGTGGACGGTGCAAGGCGGAAACGCGACCGTCAGGGAGCGTGCCCTACAAAGGAGACAGGAGACAGGAGACAGGAGACGGGAATGCCCATCCGATAAACTTCAGTTTGTCGGTCT
>JAHEEZ010000151.1 GCA_024640445.1 Acidobacteriota bacterium
TACACCTATCGCGTGTGAACGTCGGCAATTGCCATAAACTCCACTGCGCCGGTCGGCGCGGCTTAAAAGATGCCGGGCGAAGTATTCATGACACTCGCCCGGCATTCTACTGCACGAATCTGATGAAACCGAGGGTACCCGAGCACTATCCTACGGGAACTCGACCTTTGTGATCGTTCCCAGAAAGATGTTTGTCACGAAAACGTCTCCCGTTTTGGGATCGCGGGCCATAGATGTCGGAGAGATCAACTCATCGGTGATGACCTCCGGTGGCATACTCGCCGCCGGGAAGTACATCAAGCGGCCGGGCGCTCCGCCCAGCTGGTTCGTGCTGAACTCCAATGTGAAGAAGCTGGGGCCGATCCCGCTAAAGAGTGAATCCTCGGGGTCATCGTCTTCATCGTCATTCACCTTCAGAACATCTATTGCTGATGTGAGGTTCGGAATGAAGATTTGCGCCTCCGCTCTCTTGAGCGAGACTAACTGGACTTCCGATAGTCCGGGTACGAACGGAAATCCGGTAAGCAGCGGAACCAGCAGTCGGTTGCCCCATCGGTGAATGTTGTCCGGGACTGCCTCGACGAAAGGCCCGCCGATGGTGCCGAACAAAGGATTGGGCCGGTTCGGAAACTCGACAAAGGTTGCATACGAGCCATCTCTGAGACTCACCTTGTGGATCAGGTTCCATGCGGCATTCACAACATAAAGGTCCTTTTGAAAAACCTCTACCCCGTAAAGGTGGCCCGACCGTACATTGTCAGGGTGGTCCATCCTCGGTTCAGAACGGTAGTCCGGCAGATCCGCTACCATCCATGCTTTCGCCCGAACCCCCTCGTTGTTGACGAGCATGACCTTGTTTCCATTGAGAAGGGCCATCTGGTCCGCGAGTGTCATCACAAACGGACTGGAGAGGAGCGTAAATCCCCCCGGGAGCGTGAACTGGATTATCGAATTGAAGATCGGTGACGAGGGACTGCCGGTGGGTAATTCAAGGCCGGGACCGTTGCTCATCACGGCATCCCCGACTCCGACCGTTACCCACAGGACGTTGCCACGGAGCTTTATGCCGCTCGGACCGTCTACGTCAGGCGCGCCGCCAAGGTCGTTCACCCCGGAAGGAAGGCCTTCGATAAGGGAATGTGCGTCGCCCGAGAATCGATCAATTATCGAGATCCTCCCTGAGTTCGGCTCCATCGTTCCTGCCTCCGCTACAAGCAGAGAGTTGTCGGGAGCGAGGGCGATCTTGTTAGGGTGATCTAGCCCGACAGTGTGGACGGAAATTGTCTGCGCAAAGCAGACCGCCGCCAGTGAAACACCCAGGGAAGCAGCGGCCAATATCGAAAGTCCTCTTCTTCGCATGCAAATTACCTCCTGTAAGTCTCCGATTCGAAGATTGTTAGATCTAGAATTGAAATTTGCCCCACTGTATCATCATTTACGTGGGGCGACTCAATGTTTTTATTTTCGCGAGGGCCAAATACCGGTTAACGATCCCCCAACCTCGCGTCGGTCGTGAATCCCGCCGCAGATGATTCAGAGGCGAAGAAACACTGCGGATCTCGAGGAAAGATCGGCTCCGTTCGAGCGTCCTGCGAAGTCCTGGTTACTTCACGACCGGACAGCTTGAGGAGGAAGCAGCAGCGAAGAATGGCAGGCAGGAGGATTAGCGATCGGTTCCTTTCTTGAAGGACCCTTCCCAATAATCGGTTTGTCACCGGGTAAATGCAGGTGCCGTTCACATCAGAAGAGTTCTTCCGCGTCTTCCATGACTATCATGACTATAATGTCGCCGCCTGGCCCATCCAGATCGTACTCATCGTCACGGCGCTCTTCCTCGGCGTGTATCCGGATCTCGCGCTCCTTCCGTCCGCCGCGTTCGGTATTTGGCTGGCGGTTAACAACAAGAGGGCTAAGAGAGGTGCGAAATGAGGCTCTTTGACTTTCGATTCAGGGCCGTGCGCATACTCTCGCAACGGAGGACCGTTTTTCTCTTGTGCCTTCTATTGGGCCTAGTGGCTTCCAGCTGGGACACCAAACCGGAGCCGCGCGCATACGCGACCAATGTCTATCTGAACCCGATCTACAACTCCTGGGAGGAATATGAAGGAGTGCGGGTTCCAAGAAGGAACTGCGGAATTCTTAGAGTGAAGCTTGATGAGGTTGGCAGGGTAACGCTCAACAACGAGCCCCAGGGAACCATCGATGACCTGAGCGATCTGCGGGAGAGATTGAATCAGATCATCGAGGAACGCCGGCAGAAGGTCATGATCCTCGATCTCGGTCCTGACGGCGAAAAGAAGTTCGGGTACCGAATAGTGAACGCGGAATTCGAGGTCCTTCCGCCGGATAGTGCCAAATACGGGGACTTCGTTCGACTGGTGGATCTCGCCGCGTCCTTCGCTCCTTCAGTTGTATATGTTGAAACACCGTCAAGTGCCAAAGACAGCGAGGTCGAATTTCAAAGATGGGCCCTTTAGGAACAGATGAGACAACGCGAAAAGCGTGACGTGCTGCGAGATTCGCCGGGCGCAGAACAACAGGGGACGCTTCTAATGAGTCCCCTGTTGTTTTATTCAAAGCAATTTCGCGTGCTTCAATCCCCGAAGACAGCCTGCATAGCCGCTCCGGCCACATCGTCCTCGACAACCGGCGCGACTTCCAGATCGAGATATTGACCCCAGAATGCGAGGTGTTTCGCAAGCGCCGCATCATCACCCTCCATCAGATGCCAGCCGTACGAGGATCCCGGCACGTGCCATCTGCCCAGATGCGTGAGTCCTTCCGGCGGATCGCCCTTGCCTGCCAGGAACTCTCTTGCGGCATCTTCGAAATTCGCGGTATCAAGTCTCCAAGAAACCATGTATTTCATATCTTATTCTCCTCTGCGTTGGATTTTGAGCGGAGTATAACACGACTCGTATTTCCCAGGTGTTGGACATCTGCCACTGCAGGGCGAGTTGAGTTCTCCATCGCCATATTGGGAGTTCTGCCCGCATATGCTTATTATTGAACGCTATATGAAAATAATTGATGAAGATGCCAGAGCCGTTTCAGATTCGGTTCTTGGTTCGGATGGCACTACGCCGAAGGATTTGCGCCACGCGGTGGAACTTCACTCTGCCTCGCTCTCCGGATGCGGCGACGGTGCGGAAATACCGGAGGAGATCAGAGCCTGGATAGGCAAAGTGTCTCAGGAGGCTTACAAGACCCTGGATCGGGATGTAGAAGGGCTTACGGATGCCGGATATTCTGAGGACGCCATCTTCGAACTGACCATCGCGGCAGCGATGGGCGCGGCGAGGGCGAGATATGAACTGGCAATGGCAGCAGTGGAACAAGGAGGTCCCGATGAGGCTTAAGGTATTGGAGACCGGTCAAGCGGGATTTACCAGACTGAAGTTCTACGTGATCGGGAAACTGGCGCGAATGAGGGTGCCGGACGTCGTCCGAGTGCTCGAGTACCGGCGTGAGTTCTTCGGCAAGCCCTTTTCCGATCTTGTCGAGAAAAGCCTCAGGAACAGCGATCACTGGAGTCACGGAGAGTGTGAATTATTCGCCGCTTTTGTATCAAGCAGAAACCAGTGCCCGTTCTGAACCGGCTCTCACGGCGCGGTCGCGTCGCATTTGCTGGGAACGGAACTTGTTGAATCCGTGATGAAGGACCCGTCCACCGCGGATATTGATGAACGTCTAAAGGCGATGCTCGGGTTTCTTGAGAAAATGACGCTTGAGCCCGGTCGCCTTAGAAAGGCTGACGGTAAGGCCCTTCGGACGGTGGGCCTGAGCGACGGTGAGATCAGGGACGCGATACGGGTCGCATTCGCTTTCAACCTGATCACCCGCCTTGCCGATTCTTTTGATTTTGAAATTCCGACAAGTGGCCAGTTCGCGAAAGGGGCGAAGATGATCACAAAGTTTGGCTACAAGATATAGCCGCCTGTGGTCTTGGCCTTTCATTTTTAATTAAAGGCATGGGCGCCGCCGCGACCGTTTTGCATTCCTGAATGAGGCTACAGGCTTCTGATGAAGTTCTTTCCGGCGATACATTTGTTAGCAAGACCGCCAAAGTGATATAAATTCCAAACCGTCCAAAATCAATTCGGAGAATAAGATGAAGAGAATAACAGCCCTCGCTTTCCTGGTCTGCATCGCCCTTGCTTCGTTGTCTCAAGCCCAGGACAAGTTCGAGTTCTGGCCCGGCACTCAATACGATCAGTCCGTGCCGACATTCAAGCAGGTGCTCGGTTTCGATCCGGGCGAACGCGTCGCGTCGCACAGCGAGATAATGAGGTACTTCGACGCCCTCGAGCAGGCGAAGCCCGGTCAGATCAAGATCTTCGAGTATGCGCGAAGCTGGGAAGGGAAGAAACTGATCTATGCGGCCGTGGGTTCCGAAGCCAACATCGCGCGCCTGCCTCAGATGGGCGAGCGGATGCGCCGGCTCGCGGACCCTCGCGTGACGAGTGATTCTGAGGCAAGGCAGATCATTGCCGAGATGCCCGCCTTCACTTGGCTTGCTTACGGTGTTCACGGCAACGAGATATCCTCGCCCGACGCGGCGATGATGACGGCATATCACCTTCTCGCCGCAGGCGGCGACTCCGTGGTCGACGCGATCCTCGCCGATTCGGTCGTGTTCATCGATCCGACGCAGAACCCGGACGGCCGAGACCGTTTCGTCCACGATTTCAACATCGCGGAAGGGCTCGAGCCGCAGGAGAGCCAGCTAGCGGCGGAACACAACGAGCCGTGGCCGGGCGGACGGACGAATCACTACTACTTCGACATGAACCGCGACTGGATATCGTTGACCCAGCCGGAAACCGAAGGACGGATCAAAGCGCTTCAGCAATGGTGGCCGGTGGTCGTTGTCGATCTTCACGAGATGGGCACCAATTCCACATACTACTTCGGTCCGGAAGCAGTTCCTTACAATCCGTTCAAGACAGAACAGCAGCACCGGAACACAGACCTGTACGGAAAGAACAACGCGAGATGGTTCGACCGGTTCGGCTTTGACTATTACACGCGGGAAGTGTTTGACGGGCTTTATCCCGGGTACGGGGACAGCTGGCCGATGCTCTACGGCGCGGTTGGAATGACATACGAACAGGCATCGGTAAGGGGGCTTGTCGTGCGGAAGAGCAACGGGGAACTGATGCACTTCCGCGAGAGCGTGAGGCATCATTTTGTAGCCTCTGTCTCCACGGCGGAGACGACTGCCGTGAACCGTGAGAGGCTGCTCCGTGATTTCTACGATCACGCAAAGAGGTCAGTCGAAGAGGGCCGGACCGGTTCCGTGCGTTCGTTCATTCTTCCGCGGACCGGCGACGCGTCGCTTGTCGATAAGCTCGCGAACCTGCTTCACAAACAGGGAGTCGAGGTCGCGCAGTCGGCTTCTGCCGGAACTATCTGCGGCACTTCTTATCCGGCTGGCTCGTACGGCGTTTCAATGGCTCAGCCCGCGAGAAAGCTCATAAGGAATCTGCTTGACGACGACGTCCCGATGGATCCTGATTTCCTGAAAGAACAGGAGCGCCGCAGATCCATAGGGCTTCCCGACGAGATCTACGATATTACGGCTTGGTCGCTGCCCATTATGTTCAACGTGGAGGCGGTCTCTTGCGGACAGGCATTGCCCGGTTCATTCAGGCAGGTGTCGCCGCAGGCGGTCACTCCGGGAAGTGTGACCGGCGGAAACGCCTCGGTCGGCTATCTCGTCCCGTGGGGAAGCACGGCGGCCGCGAAGCTTCTGACCGGCGCGCTCAGAAAAGGCCTGAAGATCTATAGCGCCGACAAGGTTTTCGTGCAGAACGGAAGGACCTATCCGCGCGGGACGCTGATAATCAAGACAGCGGACAATGGAACCGGACTTGGCACAGCGCTCAACGACCTCGCGCGGTCGACCGGAGCGGAAGTGGTGGCGACCAACAGCAGTTGGGTCGAATCGGGGATCAACTTCGGAAGTGACAACGTGGTCGAGATCAAGCGGCCGAAGGTGGCGCTTGCGTGGGACGAACCGACTTCGTCATACTCCGCCGGCCAGACCAGGTTCATCCTCGAGAGACAATACGGATTTCCGGTAACACCCGTCAGAACATCCCAGCTCGGATCGCGCGACATTGCGCAGTTCGACGTGATCATTCTTCCGGATGGATTCGGATATTCGAACGTTCTTGGCGCCGGTGCCGTGAATCGCATCAAGGATTGGGTTTCCGGAGGAGGGACGCTGATAGGTCTCGGAAGCGGAGCAGTATCGTTCCTGGCGGATCCCAAGACAGGGATGCTGGCCGTGGCTAGAGAGAATGCTGTCAAGACCGACAAGGAAGGCAAGCCGGTTCCGGAAGGAAAGCCGGAGGAGCCTGCCGCGAGGGTTCCCGGAAAGCTCATTACGAGTGAAGGGCAGTTCAAGGGCCTGATCAAGGCAGACACTTCTTCGCCGGATTCCGTGGCGGGTGTGTTGGTTCGCGCGAAGACGGACCCGGACCACTGGGTCACCGCAGGCGTCTCAAACAATCTGAACGCTATATTCCGGGGCAATGCGATCTTCACACCGATCAAGATGGATGACGGGATCAATGCCGCATATTTTGAGGGACCGGACGAACTTCTCGCGAGCGGATACATGTGGGAAGAAACGAGGAAGCAGCTCGCTTACAAACCGTTCGTGGTAGTCCAGCCTTCGGGCCGGGGAAACGTGATCGGGTTCACCCAGGATCCGACGATACGCGCGTATCTCGACGGGCTGAACGTGATCTTTCTGAACGCGATCTTCCGCCGTTCGGCCCAGGCGAGCACGTATGGTGGGAAGTGAGTTCAAGGTTCAGAGGTTCGGGTTCAAAGTGCAAAGAAAGGAGCGGGAATGACCGGAGTGCAGGCGGTCCGCCTGCAGGGAATGTGTGAGCGAGGTAACTGTATGAAGAGCTATTCAGGGAAGATCGTGTTCCCGATCGTGTTTCTTTTGTGCGCCGCGGTCATCCCGGGCGCGACGGTGTACGGTCAGTCTGTCGAGATCGTCTCGACGGATTTTGAAAAGGGCACGCAGAAGTGGGAAAGGCGCGGACAGGCTGTTTCGGTTCGAGGAACGGACAAGGAAGCGGCCGGCGGCAAGAAGAGCCTGCACGTTAAGGGGCGCACCGAATTCTGGCAGGGAGCACAGCTGAATATCACGCGCCTTCTCAAGCGCGGAGTCAGTTACAAGTTTCGCGTTTCTGTGAAGCTCGAAAAGGGATATCCCCCTGCTCTTATCAAGATGACGCTGCAAAAAGGCGATAATGCGTTCTATTCGCTTTCCTCGGCGACTGTAACTGATACAGAGTGGACGCCGCTTACCGGAACCTACAGGTCCGACGGCAATGAACCGTTCGTCCTTTCGTTCATTGAATCCGACGATCCCAGAGTCGCCTTCTACATCGACGATTTCAGTATAGAGGGCTTTGATATCGACCCCGATAAGAAGGGGACGATCCTCAAGACCGACTTTCAGGACGGCACACCTCAGAACTGGCTTATACACGGCGAAGGGCTGCAGGTCTTCAGCGGCCAGATAGGCGACAACGTCGTCTTGAAAGTTGACGGCAGGAAAGAAAGCTCTGACGGGTTGGCGCTCGACGTTACTCCATACCTCTTTCCCGGAAAGACCTACCGGATGTCGGTCTCGACTTTTCTCGGAGGCGGCCCGCCGACGGACACGATGAGGATCCGTGTAAGACGGACGACATCGGATGGCGACGTGTCTTACAAGGAAGTCGCTTCCGCGGATGATGTGAAAGAAACGGGATGGACGAAACTCTCCGGAGAGTATGAGGTGCCCGGCGACGGAAGCTACCTTGTGATCGTCGAGGCGAAAGGTTCAAAGACATCATTCTTCATTGACGATTTCGAGCTTGTGGTTCCGTGAGCGTGAATAGTCCCGCAGATCGAAATACTTGTCCTGAACTTACATTGCGGCATCGCTCATTGATCACGGCGAGGGGAGTCTCAATGGGCATGCCGATAGGATCAGAACTGCCGCCGCCTTGGATCTATAAAGCCGGATCCGTTTTCTCCGGATCCGACCGGTAAAGGTGGGCGCCCTCAGCCGGGATCTGCACAATGCCGCAAGTGTTTTCCTCAGTCCTTTACGGAAGTTCAGTTTCCGGATCGCGTTCCCGCCAACCGAGCGGTTTCTTGAAAATAAATGGATAAACGATAAGTCCGACAAAGATCAGCAGCAGCATGCCGATCAAAACGATCTGCATAGGCGTATCGGTCGTTATGTCGGAAAGACGGACCAAGGAATCCTCGCGCGGTGAGACCAGTCGGCTGGTTTGAAGGAATGCCAGATGAAATCCTATTGAGGTCCAGATGTTTCCGGTCAGGATCCTCAGGTACATCGTAAACGCGCCAAACACCGCCATGGCTGCCACATATGACACGGTTAGGCGATCATTTCCACCTATCCTGATATCCATTCCGAGTACGTAATGCTGGATCTGTACTAGCACGACAGGGAGAAAGGCAAAAAGGCCTACGGTCATCAGGGCCGCAACCCAACGTTTGTAGTTGGAGTTCAGGTTACGGTAGATATAGCCGCGGAACGCAAGCTCTTCTGGAAGCGCTTCAAAAAAGAAGGCGGTCAAAACCGCTGCAGCGATCGAAGAGAGTACAGAGCCAGAGGAATTGAGACTGATCGTTGCCCAA
>JAHEEZ010000391.1 GCA_024640445.1 Acidobacteriota bacterium
GTCCTTGCGATAGGAAATCCGCTGGGTATCGGACAAACCGTAACCTCGGGAATTATAAGTGCAAAGAGCCGTCGAACGGGTCTTAGCGACGGATCTTCATTTCAGGACTTTCTTCAGACCGACGCGCCGATCAATCAGGGAAACTCGGGCGGCGCGCTTGTAAACGTCAATGGCGAGCTGATAGGCATCAACTCCCAGATTCTTTCGCGCTCCGGAGGGAATATCGGTATCGGATTCGCGATCCCTTCTAACATGGCCAAGTCCGTGATGGAACAGTTGTTAGCTAACGGACAGGTACGACGCGGGATGCTGGGAGTCAACATACAGAACATTTCTTCTGATCTCGCAGAAGCACTCAGCCTGAAGACAACGACCGGGGTGGTCGTATCCAACGTGTTGAAGGACAGCGCTGCAGAAAAGGCGGGACTCAGGCGCGGGGACATCATCAAGAAGATAAACGGCGAAGAGGTCGAGGACGATAACTTCCTCAGGAACAAGGTCGCCGGCTCTCAGCCCGGATCGTCGGTCACTCTCTCGATCCTACGGGATAACTCGGAAATGGAGATCACCGTCACTCTCGGCGAATTCAAGATCGGAGAAGAGCAGCCCCCTGCAGCCGGACCTCGCCAGGAAACGGAGAAGGAATCTGCTGGTAGCGGTCGTCTGGGCTTGAGCCTCCAGCCTCTGACAGCCGGTACAGCGGGCAGGCTCGGCATTCCCTTGGAGGTAAAGGGTCTTGTGATAACAGATGTCGATCCCGAAAGTGCCGCAGCGGAAAAAGGCCTACAGAAAGGCGATGTCGTGATGGAAATCAATCGTGAGATCGTTTCCACTCTTGAACAGGCAAGGGCGGCGATCGCAAAATCCGGTAACAAAGCGATTCTTTTGCTTGTTTCTCGACGCGGCCAGGCCTTCTTCGTGTCGATCAAGCCGGAATAACCGCATACCTCTTCAGTCTTTAAGGGTCCGTCGGCAAATGTCGCGGACCCATTTCTTCATCCATAACCGGAGGTCAGAACACAAAAAGAGAGGCCCTTTGAAGACCTCTCCTTTAGTCGATTTCGGGACGGCGAGATTTGAACTCACGACCTCTTCCACCCCAAGGAAGCACGCTACCAGGCTGCGCTACGCCCCGCCATCATTTAGAGATTATTTGTATGGAAAAACTATGTCAAACCGCTCAGCCTTTTCTTATGTGCTTTTCGGCCTCTTCGGTCTGTTTGGATTTGAGCATTTCGCGAAGCTCCAGCAACTGCGCCGCAAGTTGTTTTAGAGCGTCACGTGTCTCTTTATTGACTGAAGAACCCTTTGAACCCGCGCCATCGTCGTCAAGCGATCCAAGTTCAAGATCGTCAATGTCGATATCCTCATCCGCGATATCTTCAGAATTCTTCACAGGCTTGATATAGTCCGCGTCGTCTTCCGGCTCCGTTTTTACGATCTTTAGGCGGCTCGCCTCTCGCATTTCTTTCTGAAGCCGCTTCTTCGCGCCGGCGATCGTATAAAGATCTTCATAAAGGAGTTCCTTTATTCTCAGCGCAATCTCTACATCCCGCCTGCGATACGTCCTCTGGCCGGAACGGTTCTTTTGGGGAGAAAGCATCGGGAATTCGGTTTCCCAATACCTCAAAACGTGAGCTTGCACATCGACGATGTCACAAACCTCTCCGATTTTAAAGAAAATTTTCTCCGGAATTGCGACTGAAGGTTGTCCCATTTGATTCTCTGTTATGTTAATGTGATTGGGTATTTACGCCGCCGTTATTGTATGAATTCAATTAACTTATGTCAATAAGTAAATGCGATGGATGAATTCCTTTTTCTAAGTCACTTAAAGCAGCACTTTAGGTTTGGCAAATTGGGCGACGATTGCGCCGTCTTGCCGATGGGCGAATCAACCGATCTGCTTGCTACGACGGATATGCTGGTCGAGGGGATCGATTTCCGTCTCGAATGGACAGAAGCATCATCGATCGGTCACAAATCACTTGCAGTTTCTCTGTCGGACATAGCCGCTATGGGCGGCGAACCGCTTTGGTCGCTTGTTTCTATTGCGGTACCGGAAGCCCTTTGGAATCAGACATTTCTCGATGAATTCTATTCCGGGTTGAAATCACTTGCTGACATCCATCACGTTGAGGTCGTCGGTGGTGATGTCTCATCGGCTGGCGACAGATTGGTTATTGATTCCATTGTGTTAGGGCGATGCGATTCGGGAAAGGCGATCCTGCGATCGGGCGCAATTGCCGGGGATCTTATCTTTGTGAGCGGTTCACTAGGGGGAGCCGCCGCCGGCCTTAGACTGCTTGAACAGGATGATCTTCAAGAGAATATGCTGCCAGAATCCAGGGTTGCTATTGAGAAGCAACTTAAACCGATACCGCAGGTACAATTAGGTAAATTATTAGGTATACAGCAGTTGGCATCGTCGATGATTGATCTGAGCGATGGGCTCTCATCGGATCTGCTTCACCTTTGCAAGGCCTCAAATACCGGTGCGCGGATCTACGGTGACAGG
>JAHEEZ010000152.1 GCA_024640445.1 Acidobacteriota bacterium
GGAGGAAACGGCGGCGGCTTGTACAACAGCGGCCAGATGTCTGTATCCAACTCTACGATCTGCTTCAATCAGTCGGGATACGGTGGCGCGGTCCACAACGTCGGCTCTTCGGCGGTCACAACCATCAGGGACTCGACACTTTGCCACAATACTTCGGCATACGGCGGAGGAATCTACGTCAGCAGCGGCGTGGTTAATCTCGAGAATACGATCGTCGCCAATAATTCCGCCGCTACCGGCGGACCCGATATCTGGAGGACTGTTACTTCCCAGGGATTCAATCTAGTAAGCAACTCCTCAGGAATGGCGGTGGCTGGATCGGGCGCAAACGATCAATTCGACGTCGATCCGCTTCTGGATCCCGCAGGCCTCGCCGATAACGGCGGCAAGAGTCTGACGATCTCTTTGCTGCCGGGCAGTCCAGCCATCGATGCGGGAAACAGTGCTTTTACCGATGATCAAAGGAACGGCGATCGTCCGTTGGACGATCCTGCCAGCGTTGACGGAGCGGGAAATCTTTCGGACATAGGCGCCTTCGAGTTCGAGCCCGTGATCGTTCCCCCGCCTTCCGATCCCTTGCCGACCTATGATTTTGGAGGATTCCAGAAGCCCATCGAAGAAGGTTCCATGAACTTCAGACGCAGCGGAAGCGCTGTCCCCGTGAAATTCAGTCTGAACGGTTTCTATGGCATGGACATATTCGCTGAAGGCTATCCAGCTTCAGTAGAGATCGCGTGCGCGTCGGGCGATGTTCTGGGAGAACCTGAACCTGTCGCGATGCCCGGCAAGAGCAGCTTCGGTTATGATGAGGACTCCGACACGTATTCTTTTAACTGGAAGACTGAAAGAAGTTGGAGCAACTCGTGTCGCAGGCTTCTGGTGGGCTTTAACGACGGATCGATGCATTCAGCGGATTTTTCGTTCAGGTAATCCTCGAATCAACATCGGATAAGGACTGGGCGCCCGATGGGCGCTCTTCCTTTTTGTCAGATCTCTTTCGAGAATCTGGCTACAAATCGCGTGATCCCATCCTCGGCATCTTTGAATTCGCGATGTTCCCTCAACTTCAAATCCGAAATCTCAAATAATCTGGAATCGCTTCTTGAAAGCGCCCACGGCGGACCCTCAAGTTCCTCGTCGTCTTCCCGGAACCTTGAAACCACTACCAATTCACCGCCCGGTGCTACGAGGCCGGTGATCACTTCGATCGCCTCTTCGCGCAGATGCAGCGGCAGTGCCTGGACAGTATAGATCTCAAGAACGAGGTCGAATCCCCCGCTCCATTCGACTGGGGGTTGAAAGAGATCCGCCTGAAGAAATTCGATGTGATCAGAATGGTAGATCTTTCGCGCCCATTCCACCGCCGTAGAAGAAACGTCGAACGCAGTGACATCAAAGCCTCTCTCTGCAAGGAAGTTCGCATCGTCGCCCAGACCGCAGCCGACTACCAGGGCAGTATTTCCCTCTCCTGAAAGTCTGTTTCCAGCTTCCCATTCAACAAGAAACCTGTTCGGGGCGAGATCAGCCCAGGGAATGCGTTCGTGGCTTCCTTCAGCCTCGGCGTAAAGCGCTTCGAACCAGCCGTAGTCGTCGCCCTGTTCCAGGAATGAATCCGCCACCTCGCGCGCGCGAGCGCGGACGGGATCTGTTTCTTCGTTCATAGCTTGATTTCTACCACAACCGTCAACGGTCCGCCATCGCCCGCTTTTTGTTTTCCGACCCGAACGCCTATAATAGCAATTTCGTTTTATTTGGCTGCAGAACTTGTTTTTGATTACGGAGTGCCGGCACTTCCGTGGATTGAATATACGAAGGATCAGAATTCAAGAAGAGGGTATAAATGGCTGAGAAATTTGACGTAACGATCATAGGGTCCGGACCCGGCGGCTACGTGGCCGCGGTTCGCGGCGCGCAGATGGGCCTCAAGGTGGCGATCATCGAAAAAGAAAAGGACGCCCGTCTCGGCGGCACATGCGGACTCCGGGGATGCATACCGACAAAGGCGCTCCTGATGGCCGCTCATCTTTATGAAAAGGCCTCGCATTTCGAGGAATTCGGCATCAAGGTCGGCAAGCTCGATTACGACTGGACGCAGGTGCAGAAGCGAAAGGCGGATGTCGTTGCCAAGAATTCCGCTGGTGTCTCGTACCTGATGAAGAAGAACAAGGTCACGGTCTTTAACGGTTTCGGAAAGATACTTTCGCCTGGAAAGGTGGAGGTTTCGTACGAAGCCGGGAACAAAGATACGATCGAATCCAAGAACGTCATTATCGCGACCGGCTCTGTCGTCAGACCGATACCCGGATTTGAGACCGACGGAAAACAGGTCGTGAATTCGGATCACATCCTTGAGCTCGAGAACGTACCGAAATCAATGGTCGTGGTGGGTTCGGGAGCGGTCGGCGTCGAATTCGCTTCGGTCTATGCCAGATTCGGATGCGACGTGACGGTTGTCGAGCTTCTTGACCGGGTCGTCCCGATCGAGGATGCCGATGTTTCGAAACAGCTTGAGCGCTCGTTCAAGAAGCAGGGCATCAAGTGTCTGACGGGTGTCAAGCTCGACACCATGAAGAAGCTTAAGAACAGCGTCAAAGTCTCAGGCAAAGATTCAAAGGGCAAAGAGGTCGCGCTGGAAGCGGAGATGCTTCTCGTCGCCGTTGGCAGAATGCCTTATCTTGAGGGACTCGGGCTCGAGAACACGAAGGTGAAGGTGAACGAGCGAGGAGTCGTCGAGGTGAACGAGTACTGCGAGACCGCCGAGCCCGGCGTGTTCGCGATCGGTGATGTCATCAACACTCCCTGGCTCGCGCACCTCGCCTCAAAGGAAGGAATAATGGTCGTCGAAAAGCTCGCCGGAAAGACCGTCGAGCCGATCAATCTGAATCTGGTGCCGAACTGCACCTATTGCGATCCCGAGGTAGCGAGCGTCGGAATGACCGAGGAAAAGGCGAAGGCCGCCGGCTATGACGTGAAGATCGGAAAGTTCCCGTTCTCGGCTTCCGGAAAGGCGAGAATCATTGGCGAGACGGACGGCTTTGTGAAGATCGTCGCGGAGAAGAAGTACGATGAGGTTCTAGGGGTGCACATCATCGGTCCGCACGCGACGGAACTTTTGGCGGAAGCGTGCGTCGCGATGGCGCTTGAAACGACTGCGGACGAACTGGGAAGAGTGATCCACGCGCACCCGACAGTCTCGGAAGCCGTTATGGAAGCCGCCGAAGGCGTCCACGACCTGACGATCCACATGTGATCAGGCGTTCTCGCTGATATTCAAGTCAAGAACCGACTCACACAGCCCGCCCGATCTTGGGCGGGCTGATTTTTTGATCATTGCGCGGATCCCGCCGGACACGCAACTTGATGTGACCGCTCAATCAGAGTTTCAATGCTTTGCGCCGGTTCGGCCGCCACGACCCACCTTTCACGGTTCACTATTTACCATTCACCACGTTTTCCATATCCCCCGTTTCGTTATATTCTCAAATCGTTTCCAAACAGACATTTTCCCTTGCGTCTGACTCTCCCTCAAGGCTTGCCGAAATGAAAGCTTGCGACTAGAACATGGCCGAATTCAAGATATACGGGATTGGTGAACTACTATGGGATGAGTTGCCTGGAGGCAAGCGTCCGGGCGGAGCGCCGGCTAATTTTGCTTATGTATCGACACAGTTGGGAGACAGAGGAGCGATACTCAGCAGGGTCGGCAATGACCAAGAAGGAGATGATCTCACCGCGAACCTCGCGGAACGCGGGGTTGACGTTTCGTTTGTGCAGCGCGACGAACGGCTCCCGACAGGTAGCGTACGGGTCGTCGTGGCGGAAGGCGAACCCGAGTACGAGATCAAACCGGAAGTCGCTTGGGATAATCTTGAGTTTTCAAAAGACTGGCGCGATGCGGCTCTGGAAGCCGATGCGGTAGCGTTTGGCACGCTGGGACAGAGGTCCCGTGAATCAGCGCGTACTATTCAGGAATTTCTCGCTTCCGTGGGAAGCCGCGCGGTCCGGCTCGTCGACCTGAACTTTCGACAGGGTTTCTATTCTCGCGAGATCTTAGAGAAAAGCCTTGAGATCGCGAATGCCGCAAAGCTGAACGAAGCGGAACTGGACCTCGTTTGCGATGAATTCAGCGTAGGCGGACCGTACATTGCGGAACGGTTGAACAGGATAAGGGAATTGTTCGGACTTGACGTCATTTGCCTGACCCGGGGAGCTTTGAACAGCCTTATCCTGACGGGAACGGAAATGTCGGATCACAAGATCGCTCCCGTCGAGGTTGCCGATGCCGTCGGAGCCGGCGACGCATTTTCAGCCGGACTTGTGCACGGGCTTCTGCGGGGATGGGAGATCGACCGGGTTAACAGGTTCGCTGGCCAGGTCGGATCTTTCGTGGCTTCAAGATCAGGCGCGATGCCTGATTTTTCAGGCTTTAGATAATCTCGAAAAACTGGAAAGAGGGCGAATTTTATGTTTCAAAGGACGTTGATCATTTTCGCTGTTTTGGCGACGGTCTTTTCGGGATGCGTCAGCGCGCCCGAACAGGGTGGGACGAACCGAGTGGATGACGGGAAGATCGTGATCGGCTTTTCGATGGACACACTGAAAGAACACTGGGTCCGCGACAGGGATCTCGTGACCGCGAAGGCTAAGGAACTCGGCGCGGAAGTGATAGTCAGTGTAGCCGATGCGAACGAAGAACGGCAGATCGAACAGGTCGACGACATGCTCACTCGCGGTATCGACGTTCTGATAATCGTTCCGCACAATGCGAAGTCGGCGGCGGCGGCGGTCGAGAAAGCGAAGGCCAACAACGTCCCCGTCGTCAGCTATGACCGTCTTGTGCTCAGTGACAAGATCGATGTCCTGGTCTCGCATCTTCATTCCACCGCCGGCGAGATGCAGGCGAAATACGCGCTCGAGCACGCGCCGAAAGGCAACTACGTTATGATCTACGGGCCTTCAACGGACAACAACGCGGCGATAATCAAAGAAGCTCAGATGGAGGTCCTCAAGCCGGCGATCGACCGGGGCGACATCAAGATCGTAGGCGAACAAAACGCAGCGAACTGGGCGCCGGAAGAAGCTTTGAAGATCGCGGAGAACGCTCTGACCCAGAACAAGAATGAAATCGTCGCGGTGGTAGCTTCGAACGACGGTACCGCCGGAGGCGCGATCCAGGCGCTTAACGTGCAGGGTTTGAAAGGAAAGGTCGTCGTCACAGGTATGGACGCTCAACTCGACGCGCTCCAGCGCATCGCTTCGGGAGAGCAGTCGATGACCGTGTACAAGTCGATCAAGCCTCTCGCCGACGCGGCGGTGGAAGCGGCGGTCAAACTTGCCAAAGGGGAGAAGATCGAGACAGGAAAGACGATGAAGGCGGTCACGAAAGAGATCCCGTTCGTATTCATCCAGCCGATAGTCGTGGACAAGTCGAATCTGATGCTGCCGGTCAAAGACGGCGCCGAATCCTACGATGACGTTTACAGGAACGTCCCGGAAGCCGAAAGGCCACCACGCGATAAGTAGCAGCGGCACGATCAGTACCCCGAGCGGTAGCGAGGGGCATAAGAAGATCTAACCGCGGAGTCGCAAAGGCGCGGAGATTTTTTTGGGAATTCTTTAGCCAGGCTAAGTCGGTACAATGTCGAGTCGCGGCTCCGCAATCCCAATGAACAGAAACGGAGTCCGCTAAGCGGACAAAGTATCATAGCCCCAGGTGCAGCGAAGCGGAACCTGGGGAGACGGCGCTCACCAAACATCTCTCAGCCGCGTTAGCGGCGGCGTGATCGGTAGCAAGGGGCATAAGAAGATCTAACCGCGGAGTCGCAAAGGCGCGGAGATCTTTTTTAGAATTCTTTAGCCGGACTACGTCAGTACAATGTCGCGTCCGGATTCTGAACGCGTTTTACTTTCCCTAAATCCTCTGCGTCTCCGCGCCTCTGCGGTTAGTTGATTTAAGCCCCTCGCTACCGCTCGGGGTACTGATCGTGCACCGCTACGCCGTATTCTCAACGCCCGGCACTACCCTTTCGGCTTGATCACCACCGGCGGTGCGAACACCATGATCTCTCCTTTGCTGAAATTCGAGACGTAAACCCTTTGGCTGACGGGATTCACCGCGATCGCATTCGGCAATCCGCCCGCGTCCAGGGTCTGGACACCGTTCGTCGCGCCGTCGATGATCGAAATGGTGCCGTCGCTGGCATTCCCGACGTATATGAGGTCCCCGGTCTGGTCAACGCTTATCACATTCGGAGCCCGGCCTACATTGACTGTCTCGAACGAAAGGTCCGGAGGATCCACGACTGTGACAGTACCGTCGACTTCATTTGCAACATAGACCTTTCCAGTCCTTTTACTGAACCCCACAGCCGACGGATATTCTCCGACCTTTACAGTCTTCGTCGAATTGTCCTTCCCGTCAATGATAGTCACCGAATGACCCCTTTCGTTCACGACAAATATCTTGTTCCGGTCAGGATCTACCGTCAGAAACCTGGGCAGTTCTCCGACCGTCACTTCCTCGACGGAATGGCTTGTCCCGTCGATAATGCTGACGCTGTTGGCGCCGCGGTTGGTCACATAGATCTTGTTCGTCCGGCTGTTGATCGCGACGCTCTCCGGCGTCTTTCCTACTTTTATGGTCTTTGTGGAGTTGTCGGCGCCGTTGATCTCAACGACGCTGTCTTTCTCTAAATTGACCGCGTAGACCATATTCGTGGCGGTATTCACGCTGATGTCGGAAATATTCCTCTCACCGCCAACTCTCACTGTCGCGACTGAACTTCCGTCGCCTTCCACGACCGAAACAGTTCCGCTGACGAGATTGGAGACGTAGACCTTGTCCGTTTTCTCGTTCACCGCTACTTTGTCGGGCTGGATGCCAACCTGAACGCTTCGGTGCGAATTGTCGGATCCTTCGATTATAAGAAGTTCCCCGACTCCCCTCAGTGAGACATATATGCGATTTGTCCTGGAGTTGACAGCGACGTCTTTTGGATCGAAGTGAGAGTCGACTTCGTAAGCAACGGGACCGGCCTCCTGCTGGACCGCGCGTTCACTGGCGCCCGCGAAAACGCGGCCTCTGAATTGAACCGAGATGAAGAGTAGTGCGACCACGATCAGCAGTAGGATCGATCTCGGAATCCCAGGTAAAGGGCTCTTGGCTAGAGTCCGCGCGTATTTCTTCGTCAGTGGCAATAAAATTCCTGTTGATGATCGGTTCTTCATCTATTTCTCCTTCTCAAGTTTGTCAGATACAGCTTTTTCGGCGAGAGAACGGAAGTCCGCGGATATCTTGTAGACTTCGATTTCCTGATGGTGCCTCCTACTTTAACTTGAGAAAACAGAATTACAAGCCGTCGTATTTTGTCTTGCGGGCGTTTTTCGTTATAGTCGCTTTTTTATGAAAGCCCAACCGACATCATATCCCCGTGACCGGGTCCGTGTGCTTCTACTCGAGAATCTTGCCGATTCCGCAGTCGCGGAGCTGACCGGGCACGGTTATACGCAGATCGAGAGACTATCCGGAGCGCTCAGTGAAGACGAGCTCAAAAAGGCTGTCAGGGGCGTTCACATCCTCGGGATACGCTCGAAGACAAAAATCACGGAAGAGGTCCTGGAGAAGGCTGACAAACTCCTCGCGATAGGCTGTTTCTGCATCGGCACGAACCAGGTCGATCTGAAAGCGGCGACGCGAAAGGGAGTCGCGGTCTTTAATGCGCCGTATTCGAACACGCGTTCGGTCGCTGAACTCGTTATTGGGCTGTTCGTGATGCTGATCCGCCGGATCGCCGACAAGAATCTCGCCGCTCATAACGGAGTATGGATGAAGGACGCGGAGGGAAGTTACGAGCTCCGGGGGAAACGGCTCGGGATCATCGGATATGGAAACATAGGCTCGCAGGTCTCGGTGCTGGCGGAATCGATGGGGATCAACGTCTCCTATTTCGACATCGCGACGAAGCTGCCGCACGGGAACGCGACTCAGATAAAGACCCTCAAAGAACTTCTCGCGACCTCGGACATTGTCACGCTCCATGTTCCGTCAGACAAGACAACGTGGAACATGATCAATGCCAAAACGCTGGCTGAAATGAAGAAGGGGGCGATCCTAGTCAATTACAGCCGGGGAGACGTGGTCGACATCCCCGCTCTGAAGAAACGCCTGGAAAAAGGGTTTCTCAGCGGGGCCGCGATCGATGTCTTCCCGGAGGAACCGGAGAAAAAAGGGGACGTGTTCGCGAGCGAACTTCAGGGGCTTTCAAATGTGATTCTGACGCCGCACATTGGCGGATCGACGCAGGAGGCGCAGGTCAGCATCGGAACCGACGCGGCGGTCAAATTGATCAAGTACCTGGAGTTCGGAACTTCCACCGGCTCGCACACGGTTCCTCCGGTAAACCTGCCTCCGCAGGAGGGTACTCACCGAATACTTCACATCCACCGGAACGTTCCGGGAGTCCTCACCGAGATCAACTCCGAACTCTCCACCGAAGGCATCAACGTCGTCGGCCAATTCCTGAGCACGAACGAAGAGATCGGTTACGTGATCCTCGATATCGATTCGGAACTTTCAAGAAAGGCATCCCAGATCCTCAAGAAGATAGAAGGCACGATAAAGATCCGGATCGTATATTGAATGGCAGGATCGATCAGCTC
>JAHEEZ010000153.1 GCA_024640445.1 Acidobacteriota bacterium
CGCCTAAGATCGCGGCTTGGCCTGACGCCTATTACATGGGCGCCCAGCAAGTGAAGAAGATCGGGATACTCGCCCGCGGCGCCGGATTTTTCGCGTTCGATCGGGACAGGATGCTTGCGGGTGATCCCGACGCGGGGGTCGTATATGTCGATTCCTGTCCGGAAAACGACAATTGTCTCGTATTCGGTCCGCTTCCGCTTGATCTCGACGGCCTCATCCCACCGCCGGAAGGCGCTCCCGGCATGTTCACTGTTTACACAGCAAATTACTGGAACGACCCGGAAGGAGATGGCCTTCGATTCTGGGACTTTCACGTCGATTTTGAGAACCCGGAGAATTCGACGGTCACCGAAAGGCCCGGAAGCCCGCTGCCTGTTAATGCTTTTACTCCCGGCTTAAGGAAGGTTCCTCAGCCGCTCGTTCCTTCGGGTTCCTACCTTGAGACTCTGGGCGAAAGGCTCATGTACCGCGCGGCATACCGGAATTTTGGAGATGGCCGGGAATCTGTGATCATCAATCACTCGATCGGCAACCAGGACGTTACCAACGGGATCAGGTACTACCAGCTCGACCGGACGGGATCCGGCCAGCCCTGGACGATGGTCGAACAGGAGGACTACTGGCCCGACACCACCTACCGGTGGATGGCGAGCGGTGCGATGAACTACCTGGGAGATACGGCGATAGGGTTTTCCGCTTCCAGCCAGACGGTCTTCCCTTCAATCCGTTATGCGGCCAGGCTTGCCTCTGATCCGCCAGGCACCGGGCTCGCCCAGGGCGAACAGACCATCATCGACGGTGGAGGTTCGCAGTTCAGCTCCACCAGGCGATGGGGCACTTATAGTCATATGTCCGTCGATCCGGTCGACGATTGCAACTTCTGGTACACGACCGAGTACTACGAGAGTTCGAACACGAACGGCTGGCAGACGCGGATCGCAAGGTTCGCGCCCAGGGAATGTTCGATCTCTCCGCGAGGAGTGATACAGGGCACTGTGACCTCCTGCTCGACAAATCAGCCGCTGGCAAATGTGCAGATCGGTGCCTCGCTGGGATTCGCCGGCGTTTCCGGTGCCGATGGAAATTATTCGATGACGGTTATTCCGGGGACCTACGATCTTGGTCTCGAAAGGCTTGGATACACTACTGCTGGCGAATCCGGAGTTGGAGTAGCCGAAGGCGCGACGGTTACGAGGGATTTCTGTCTGACCCCGATTTCAATTCTGAGCGCGGGAACTCCCGAAGTGACGGTAGGAAACAACGTACTCGAGCCGAACGAATGCAACACTCTAAGGATCCCGATCAAGAATGTCGGAGCAATACCGGCGGAAGGTGTTTCCGTCGTCCTCTCATCGTCCACGCCCGGAGTCAACGTCGATCCGACACCTGTCGGCTACCCCGACATTGCCGCCAATGGCGGCACCGGAATCAACTCGACGCCTTTCAAAATAGTCACCGATGAATCCGTCGCGTGTTTTTCGGATGTGGCACTGATCCTGGCCGTTACGTTCGAAGGCGCGAGTGCGCCCGTTGAGATCCCGATCAGCATTCACGTCGGGAGGCGGGTCGGGGAGAACTATGTATTCACGAGAACCAGCGGCAGCAGCCTTGAGCCTGGCGGCGAATTTGTACCGGGCAGCAACGACTTCTCAACTACGCGAAGTCTTATACCATCGCCTTTCCCATTCACCATTTACGGCAGACAGGTAAACACTGATGACATTCTGGTGGTTGAGCGATACGGAGTGATAGAAGTCGCGACTAGCGACCCAACGCCTTATGGCGGCAACAGGCGGCTTCCGACCAATCAGTTTGAATCTCCCGTCGCCGTCATGCTTCCGTACTGGGACGATCTTGAGATGAGATCGGATTCGATCACCGGCGCGGGAATATTCACCAAGCTCTTCGGAACAGCCCCGAACCGGACATTTCAGGTCGAATGGCGGGCCAAGAATCACCCGGGGAGTAATTTTGGTTTGGTCGATACGGTCTTCGGTATTCAGTTCCACGAAAATTCGGATGATTTCGAATACATCTATGAACAGACCGGCGGCGGATCGGCGTGGAATGGAACGAGCGCGACGATCGGGATCGAGGGCAATTTCTACGGAAGCAATTATACGGAGTACAGCTTCAACCACGAGAACATATTCGCCGGCGCAAAGCTCTCGGCGCAGCGGCTCCCGCCCTCCTGCATTGCGGGCAATGGCCAGTGCGGCGGTCTTGAAACGTCGCATGTCCGATTCGATTTTGACGGGGATGGGCGAACGGATCCTTCTATTTTCCGTCCGAACCCGTCTTCAGTTTCGATCGCGACTGACGGAAGCAGCGCGCAATGGTGGTATCTGAGGTCGGGAGATCTCGAACCGAGGGGGTACACGTTCGGACTGCCGGATGATATTCCTGCGGTTGCCGATTACACGGGAGACGGAAAATCCGACATCGCGTTCTTCCGCCCGTCATGGGGATACTATTTCATTCTCCGAAGCGAGGACGATACTTTCTTTTCCTTTCCGTATGCGAGAAACGGAGATGTCCCGGTCACCGGTGACTTTGACGGCGACGGAAGGGATGACCTCTCTGTGTTCAGGCCTCTCGATGAGTACTGGTACATACTTCGGTCATCCGATTCGGGTCTCACGAGCATTCCGTTCGGGAAAGCAGGCGATGTCCCGACGATCGCAGACTTTGACGGTGACGGAAGAGACGATATCGGAATATTCAGGCGTGACGTGGCCGAATGGTGGCAGTTGACAAGTTCTGAAGGGGTCAAGGCATACGGGTTCGGCGACCGCAACGATGTACCCGTCGTGGGCGACTGGACCGGTGACGGAAAGGCTGACGTCGCGATGTTCCGGCCTTCGACTTCTGAATGGTACGTGATCCGCTCGGAAGACAATTCCTTTTATGCATTCCCCTGGGGCGCTGCCGGAGATGTTCCGGCTCCGGGCGATTTCGACGGTGACGGGATTTTCGACCCGGCAGTTTGGCGCCCTTCGGACGGCACCTGGTACATTCTCGGTTCGACCTCAGGATTTATAGCGATCCAGTTCGGCCAGGCGGGTGACAGACCGCTGCCCGCTCCTGCCGGCTATTCGCCTTGATAATTTGTGAGTTGAAAGTTTTTGAGGGCTGAACGGCACAGACCCACCCATGAATGGGCGGGCTAAACATGGGCGGGCTAAACATGGGCGGGCTAAACATGGGTGGGCTAAACAGTTTGCGGCTCACTGCTTATCGTCTAGGTCTCATCCGCCTCCCGGAGTTTTTCCAGGACGCTGAAATCCTCAAGGGTGGTGACGTCGCCTGCGACTTCCCCGCTGGAGGCGAGTTCCCTCAACAGCCGCCGCATGATTTTACCGCTGCGTGTCTTCGGCAGTGCGTCGGTAAATCGGATGTCATCGGGTTTCGCAAGCGATCCGATCTCCTTCGCAACGTGTGCGCGGAGTTCCTCTTTCATTTCCGGGCTCCCGGTCGCATCGCCCTCCAATGTTACGAAAGCCGCTATCGCCTGTCCTTTCAGATCATCGGGACGCCCGACCACCGCGGCCTCCGCGACCAGAGGATGCGATACCAGAGCGGATTCGATCTCCGCCGTGCCAAGCCTGTGTCCGGAAACGTTGATCACGTCATCGACGCGGCCCATGATCCAGTAATAATCGCGGCTGTCGCGCCTCGCGCCGTCGCCCGCGAAATAGACTCCGGGGATCTCCGACCAGTACTGTTGTTTGAAACGCTCATCGTCGCCCCAGATCGTCCTCAGCATCGAAGGCCAGGGATGTTTGATCACCAGGTATCCGCCTTCGTCCTTTTCGGCTGATTCCCCGTCCTTGTTCTGTATGTCGCAGATTATCCCGGGAAACGGCCTTGTCGCGGTCCCCGGAACGGTCGGCGTAGCGCCCGGAAGAGGCGTGATCATGATCGCGCCGGTCTCCGTCTGCCACCATGTATCGACCACCGGGCAACGGTCTCCGCCGATATGCTTGCGATACCACATCCACGCCGCCGGGTTGATCGGTTCTCCGACTGTGCCCAGCAATCTGAGGCTGGAAAGATCGTGCTTTTCGGGATATTCGTCGCCCCATTTCATAAAGGCGCGGATCGCGGTCGGCGCGGTGTAGAGGATGTTTATCTTGTGGCGCTCGATGATGTCCCAGAATCGATCGAAATCGGGATAGTTGGGTGCGCCTTCGTACATCATCACGGTCGCCCCGTTCGCGAGCGGTCCGTAAACCAGATAAGAATGCCCTGTAACCCACCCAACGTCCGCCGTGCACCAGAATACGTCTTCGTCCTTCAGATCGAAGACCCATTTCGAGGTAATGTACGTTCCGGTCATATAACCGCCGGTCGTGTGCAGTATCCCTTTCGGCTTCCCGGTCGTTCCGGAGGTGTAAAGAATGAACAGCGGATGCTCGGAATCGAGTGATTCAGCCGGACAATCATCGTCCTCCGCCTTGGTCAGAAGATGCCACCAATGATCGCGGCCTTCCTTCATGGGGGTACCGTTCCCGATCCTCTCCAGGACGATGATGTTTTCCACGGAAGGACATTTCTCGGCAGCCTTGTCGACCGTCTCTTTGAGCTTCAGGACGCTGCCGCGCCGGTAACCGCCATCGGCGGTAATTATCATCTTGCAACCGCAGTCGTTTACGCGGTCGCTGATCGCTTCTGCCGAAAAACCGCCGAAGATGACTGTGTGCGTGGCGCCGATCCTGGCGCAGGCAAGCATCGCCATCGCGGCTTCCGGCACCATCGGCATATAGATCGCCACGCGGTCACCCTTCTCGACCCCGAGCCGCTTCATCGCGTTCGCGATCCTGCACACCTCCTGAGTAAGCTGCTGATAGGTGATCGTCCGGACCTCGCCCTCAGGCTCGCCTTCCCAAATGATCGCCGCCTTGTTGCGCCGCCACGTTTCAAGATGGCGGTCAAGGCAGTTGTACGAAGCGTTGAGCTTTCCGCCGACAAACCACTTCGCATGCGGTTCGTTCCATTCCAGTCCCTTGTCCCAGCGTTTGTCCCAATGGAGGGATTCCGCGACGCCTTCCCAAAACCCGACAGGATCGGCCACGGACTTGCCGTATAGATCGGTGTATTCCGCAAAGCTCTTTATGTCCGCTCGGCGGGCAAAGTCTTCGGGCGGATCGAAAACGCGATGCTCGTGAAAGACGGACTCTATTTCGACCCTGTGTTTATCTGACATATGAGTGCTGTTCTCCTGAATTTGGGCCATTATAAATGATTGCGGAGGAAACACATACTGTTCGGATTTCCTTCCGATCACGGGTAGTTACGAATGAGTGTTTTGCCATTCCGGCAATAATGGTTGATTATCTTTAGTCATCTATTGATCGTGTTAACCAATGAGACTATTACCAAGAAACGTCATACCTATTTTGGCGATCGTCGCTGCGCTCGCTGCTACTGCGTATGCGTCAGGCGGCGAGCAAAGCCACGGGCTTGACCCGACCGTCCTGGTCGGGGTTGCCGTAATACTGATCTTCGCCAATTTGTTCGCGGAGATATTTGAGAAACTCGGTCAGCCCGCGGTTCTTGGCGAACTGGTCGCCGGAATGGTTCTCGGCAATCTTATCCTGCTGGGTTTTCCATATGCCGAGTCTTTCAAAACGGACGTCGTGATCGAGGCTCTGGCACAGCTTGGCGTCATACTTCTGCTTTTCGAGGTTGGTCTTGAAACGAATCTCAAGGAAATGCTTCAGGTTGGCGGATCTTCCCTCCTTGTCGCGCTTATCGGCGTAGTTGCTCCTTTCCTGTTGGGCTGGCTTGCCGCTTACGTTTTCTTTCCGGACGGCCCCACGCTTTCGCATGTTTTCATAGGCGCGATGCTGACGGCGACAAGCATCGGGATCACCGCCCGGGTCTTGCGGGACATGGGTCACATCAGCACACGAGAAGCGCGGATAATACTCGGAGCAGCAGTAATCGATGATGTCCTGGCGCTGCTGCTGCTTGGCGTCGTTGACAGCGCCATCGAGGCTTCCAAAACAGGCGACCGGCCTGAGATCGCCTTCTATTTCCTGGTCGCGGCAAAGGCGATCGGATTTCTGGTTGTAGCTGTGATCATCGGGCGATTGCTGATTCCGAAGTTCTTCAAGTCGGTCCGCAAATTCGAAAGCAACAGTCTCGTGATCGGCCTCTCGATCGCGATCTGTTTCTTTGGCGCTTTCCTCGCCTCGCAGGCGGGTTTGGCGGCGATAATCGGCGCTTTCGCGGCGGGAGTGATACTGGATGAAGTGCACTTCGAACACTTCCTCGACCACGAAAAACACCATCTCGAGGACTTTCTTTCACCTGTTTCCGCGCTCATAGCGCCCGTGTTCTTCGTTTTCGTGGGACTAAAGGTCGATCTCTCGGCATTTGGCAAACTGTCTTTGCTCGGGTTCGCGGCGGCGATAACCATCGCCGCGATCGCCGGGAAACAGTTGTGCGCGTTCGGCGCGCTCGGACCAAAGATCAACAAACGGGCGGTAGGGTTTGGAATGATCCCTCGCGGCGAAGTAGTACTCTTCTTCGCGAGCGTCGGGGCGGGACTGTACATACTTGATGACGCAGGCGCGAAGATCCCGATCGTCTCAGCAGACGCTTTCAGTGCGGTCGTAATAATGGTGATGGTGACGACTTTCATCACGCCTCCTCTGCTCAAGTGGACGCTTGATCCAGATCTTGACCGGTCGGAGATCGATAATACAATTGTCCGTCTTCCGCACGAGAAATAGCCGCCTTAGGTAAGGCTCCGCGGCTTGTCTCGTAGCTGAAGTCGCAAAGGATTTCAACAATGCCTACAACTGCAACAGCCGAACTTTATTTTATTGCCGGCGCTTTCGTCCTTATCATTTTGATCTGCGTCGTCTCGGTATATGTCTTTGTTCGCCAGTACAAACGTGAGATGGCTAAGAAGAATGATCCGGTGGAGAAACCCGCGGCGACTAAGGACGAGGAGGAGGAATAACCGGTGACCCATCCATCGATCATTGTACCCGGACAGACAGTGTTGGTCGTGGTCGACCACCAGGAAGGCTTCCGAGGGATAATTCCAGATTTTGAAGACATCGCAGCCGCCATATCAAGGGCGGTACGCGGCTTCAACTTGCTCGGACTTCCGGTCGTCGTTACTGAACAGTACCCGAAAGGGCTTGGTCACACTGCCGGGGAGATAACCCAGGTGCTCAAGAACGAAACTCCCGTAGTGGAAAAGACGGCGTTCAGTTCCTGCGGCGCTTCAAGTTTCATAGATCATCTTCAGCTTTCAAAAGCAGAATCGGTCGTGCTATGCGGAATCGAGACACATATCTGTGTGAACCAGACCGCGCACGACCTTCTGGAGCGCGGGTTTCGAGTCCATCTTTTGATCGACGCCGTCGGTTCCAGATTTGAGATAAACAAGAAGGCGGGGCTGAGGAAGATGTTCGCAAGCGGGGTTACCCCTTCCTCGGTCGAAATGGCGCTTTTTGAATTGATGCGGGATTCACGGCACGAGAAGTTCAGGGAGATCCAGGCGATAATCAAGTAAGAAGTCAGAAGGAATTGTAGGGGCAGGGCTTGCCCCTGCCCGTGAACAATGGAAAGGGTTCTTCTTTGCGTCTTTGCGCCTTTGCGGGATTCTTCCTTCAAAGCGTAGCCACGACCAGAAATAGTTCCCGCAAAGGAGCAAAGGCGCAAGGAAGAAACGCAAGGATTTTGGGCACAGAAGTCGGCAAGGCAAATCCGAACGCTCAAACCGCACCTTCACAGTCAAATGTTACCGACTCGCCTTCTCCGCAGGTAAATTCATCCTCGCGATCAGCTTCCTGAACTCCGGGTCATCTCGGAGGAAATCGAAGTTGGGATCAATGTAAGCCTTGTAGATATTTGCGGAACGGCTGTCGACGCCTTTGCCCATCCACTCCAGCGTTTTTTCTCTGTTTTTCATTCTCGCGTAAACGTGCGCCAGAACATATTCGTAAACGTAATTCACACGCGCATCTGCCTCGAGTCCCTCTGCAAGCGCTTTCAGATACGAGTCGCGGCCGCCCGCCTCAAATGCGGCCCTTAGTGCCTTGAGCCGTTTTTCCGGGACTTCGCGTAATTTCCAGTACTGGAGTTCCTGACCGACCGCCCTTTGATAATCTGCCTTCTGTTCAAAATTCCTCGCAAGGAATATATAGCTTGTCGGAAACCCGGGATGTTGAACTATCAGATCTTCGAAGTCCCTGATCGATTCGTCGTAGTGGCCTGAGTAAAACTTCGTAACACCGATCTCCGAGCGGATTATCGGCACCAGTGGGTCCAGGTTCTTGGCCTTGTCGAATTCCACCAGTGCTTCGTCGAAACGGCCCGTGGTCACAAGCATTTCACCATACCACTGGTGTGCAGTGGCGTAGTTCGGTTTCAGATCTATCGCCTTCCGGTATTCGGATTCCGCCTCTTCGTACTGCCAGTCATAGGTGGCGAGCACGTATGCCAGAGTCGTTCTCGGTTCTACAAGTCCCGGATCGATCTCAAGCGCCTTTTGCGCAGCGGCGCGGGCTTTTGAGTACGATTCATCCGGTGGCGCAACACCGTAGTCGTTGAAGATCACGTAACTGTCTGCAAGCCCGGCATATGCCTTTGCGAACGAGGGATCCAAATCAATAGCTTGCCGAAAGAAC
>JAHEEZ010000392.1 GCA_024640445.1 Acidobacteriota bacterium
ACGGAATTCCTTTAGAGCCTGATCAGCACTGGTCGCGATGATCGCCTTGAAAAGAACGCGCGCGGGGGAGTCATACCTTTCGTATCCCAGCCACTTCGCAGAAGGATGCGTTCCGCCAAGTGACGCATCAAGGACGTCATCCAGGAATGAAAGGCCATTTGCCCCATTCGTAAGAAGGACCACACCGTCGCCGGTGTCGATGTTGGCGATGACGAACGAGCGGTTGAATCCATTGTCGCCCCAGTGCCACAGGAACCTGCCGTTCCTCGTGGTCTCGAGTCCGACCCCAAGGCCCCAGGCAAGTTCGGGGGCCTTTTCCTTGTCCACAGATATCTGCGGTTCGAGCATCATCTTCGCGGTCTTTTCCTTTAGGCCAGTGCCCTTTGAGATCGCCAGGGCGAACTTCGCGTAGTCGCCCGCTGTAGTGTGCAGGCTGGCGGCGGCGTTTACACCTTTTTCTGCGTTCTGATCCCTGGGTTTTCCCAGGGAGTCGTGGTTAAAGGTCTTCGTCTCAAAGTACTCTTTCTTCCAATCCAGGCTGCTTTCGCTCATCCTGAGCGGAATGAATACCGATTCCGTTACGTACTTGTCCAGGTCCTTTCCGGTGATGTGTTCGATAACCTTAGCGAGATAGACGAATCCCTCACCCGAATAACTGAATTTCGCGCCTGGCTCAAAAGTGATCGGAAGGACCTTTGCGTCCCGGTTTCGCCAGTTCGGAAAACCTGAACTGTGACTGAGCACCCGGCGAGCTGTTATCAGATCGAGACGGGGATCGTCACCGACATCGTAGTTATTACCAAGGTATTCGTTCAGCGGCGTGTCGAGGTCCAGTTTTCCCTCGTCCACTAGCCTCAAAGCTGAGTATGCAACGACCGGCTTTGTGAGCGAGGCGGCTTCAAAGATCGTGTTCTCGGTTACAGCGCCGCCGGTCTCGCTGTTCTTCACTCCAAACGCGCCGGTCCATACCGTCCTGCCGTCTCGCATCAGTGCAATCGACATCCCGGGAGTATCCGACTTCTCTAGGAGTCCGGGAATTAGTTTCTCGAGTTCGGACGGTCCAACCCCTTTCGCATTCTGCGCTGTCAGCGCGCCAAACCCGATGCAGATGACCAGCAGTATTACGAACGGCGCGAAGTAAGCTTTCATAGGATCCCTCCGGTTCTCATTTAAGTAACACCGCCGAACGGAATTACTGACAATATATGAAGTCACGCCCGAGGGTCGATTGCATAAACGCGCAAAATACAATATAAACCACTTCATTGTCGGCACTTCATCAGAATTGGGCCTTCATTCCCCGATAAGATGTGCCCGTAATACTCAGACTTGAGTACATCTCTTTCCGAACCTGATCAAGATGGCAAAATCAATTTCCGACAACTTCGTCGAGATCTTCAAACGGTTCATGCCGGATTCGTTTGTGTTCGCGATCCTGCTTACCCTGATCTGCGGTGTCCTGGCGATCGTCGTCGTGGGAGCGACGCCGATGAAGATAATCTCCGGATGGTACACGGGATTCTGGAGCCTTCTCGAGTTCGGGATGCAGATGATCCTGATACTCGTCACAGGTTTTGCGATCGCGCTATCACCTCAGGTTGGAAAGCTGATCGACCGGCTGGCCAAGTACGTCAACACGCCAGCGAAGGTCTATGTATTCATCGTCGTCGTCGGAAATCTGCTCTCAATGGTGAGTTGGGGCTGGTTGGTTATCACCGCGGTTCTCGGCAGAAAACTGGCCGAAGAAGTGAAAGGGATTGACTACCGGTACCTGGTCGCGGTCGTCTATCTTTCCGGAAACGGATGGGTGACGGGTCTATCAAGTTCGATCCCCCTTGTTCTCAACACGGACGGCAACTTCCTGATGAAGGCGGGTATCCTGACGGAAAAGATACCGACCTCGTTGACGCTCGGGTCGGCTCTTAACATTTCAATGATGGCCTTCTACCTGATCGTGCCGGCGGCAGTGATCTACCTGCTGAGGCCGAAGGAGGGGAATGTGGTCGGGCTCGATGACCTGAGAACCGGTAGCTCATCGGACGATTCGACATCGATCGAGGAGGAAGCAAAAGACCAGAATCTTGCGTTCAAGGCGCTCTCGGACATTTTGAACGACAGCCGGATCCTCTCAATGATCGTCGTTCTGATGGGAGGTACATATATCGTCTCGTACTTCTGGTCGAACGGACTGGACCTGAACCTGAACATAATGATCTTCACGTTCCTTGTGTTCGGAATGCTTCTGCACCAGACTCCGATGCGGTATGTGATCGCGATGAAGCGCGCCTGTTCGAACATTTCGGGGATCGTATTCCAATACCCGTTCTACGCGGGGATCATGGGAATAATGGTCCACACAGGACTGGCAGCGGCGATAGGCGGAGCGATGGCGGCGAACGCCTCTGTTTACACTTATCCGATCTACAGCTACGCGGCCGGTGCGGTGGTGAACTTCGCGATCCCATCGGCGGGCGGCGAGTACGCGGTCCTTGCTCCGAGTGTTATAGCGGCGAT
>JAHEEZ010000154.1 GCA_024640445.1 Acidobacteriota bacterium
TTGCGATCTGTTCAAGTGTTCTTCCTTCGTAATCCTTGTGCGCCGCGCAGGAAGTGATCAGAACCTTGTCCGCGCCCCCGACATTGTCCAGGCTATTCTCCACTTCCGTCCGGTCCTCGTGCTTTCTGCTGGGTACAAGCACGGTGATCGTCGATGCCCACGCCGTGTACGGATAGACATCAGCCGTCACGTCCAGCCCCTGTTTTCGAAATCCTTCGATCAAAACGGCCGCGTCCGCAGACTTGCCCCAAACGATTCGATTTCCCGCCTTTATGTGCGAGATCTGAACCGGAACTCCGGCTTCCGAGCCTATACTCACCGCCTCGCGTATTGCATCAAGAAGCCCATCCTCTTCATCGCGAATATGGGTCATGTAGAACCCGCCGAACTTTCCGACCGCCTTCGCGAGTGCGATCAGTTCGTCAGTCGATGCCGAAAAGCCTGTGTCGTATTCGAGACCCGATGACAGGCCGAAAGCGCCTTCCATCATCGCGCGTTCAGCGAGCTCAGCCATCCGTTGGATCTCTCCGTCGGTTGCCAGGCGTGCGTATCCGCCTTTCATCACCTGTTCGCGAAGCGTCGCGTGCCCGATGAACGCCCCTACGTTCACAGCGACCCTTCCGTCGAGAGCCGAAAGGTAGGGTCCGACGGGAAATGGAGAACCGCCGTCCGGACCAACCATGATCGTGGTGATGCCCTGCGAAACCTGTGTTAGCGCGGAGCCTTCGCTTTTGAGACCCTGCTCCGAGTGATTGTGTATGTCGATAAAACCCGGAGCGAGCACAAGCCCTCGTGCGTTGATCACTTCTTCTCCCCTGCGGGGAGTGAGTCGTCCGACGGCGGTGATTGTGTCGCCTTTGATCCGCACATCCGCGGTGAAAGCTCTTCTGCCGGTGCCGTCTACAATGGTCGCGCCGCGTACCAGGATCGTGCCGGCGCTTACCGTTTGAACCTGAAGAACGGCAGATAGCAGAAGAGCGGCGGTCATCGCGAAGATTTTCATAAGCGGATGATATGCAAAAAACGGTCCGCGTCAAACCGTTCCGGCGCCGCCGGGGCTCGTTTCCTACACACGCTGTTTTTTGCTAATGTAATCGAAAGTTTTCAAACAGTTATGAGCAAACAATTCGAAGGAAAGGGCGCTATCGTCACCGGAGCGACGCGCGGAATTGGAAAGGCGGCGGCGGTCGAGCTGGCAAAGCGAGGCTGCAATGTGGCGTTCAATTACGCGAGCAGCGCGGAAGCGGCAGAAAAGGTGAAAGCCGAGATCGAGGCGCAGGGCGTGAAGGCTTATGCCGCTTCATGTGACGTGGCAAACACGGACGCTGCGGCGGAGTTCGTAAAGGAAGCGAAAGAGGCGCTCGGTTCACTTGATTTTCTCGTCAACAACGCCGGGATCACGCGCGACACACTGATCCTCAGGATGAAGGAAGACGACTGGGATTCGGTCATCGACACAAATTTGAAGGGCGCCTGGAACTTCGCGAAGGCCGCTGTCCGGCCGATGATGCGGAACGAAGGCGGCGGCGTGATATTAAATATCTCGTCGATCAGCGGAGTAGTCGGAATGCTCGGTCAGACGAACTACTCGGCATCAAAAGCGGGCATGATCGGACTGACAAAAGCGCTGGCTAAAGAGGTCGCCAGCCGCAACATCACCGTGAATGCATTGGCCCTCGGAATGGTGGCTACGGATATGACCGATGAGATGAACGCGGAGTTCAGGGACAAGATACTTGAACAGATCCCGCTTGGAAGGTTCGCCGAACCGGGCGAGGTCGCCGATATCATTTGCTTCCTGCTTTCGGATTCAGCCAAGTACATCACCGGCCAGGTAATACAGGCGGACGGCGGACTCGCAATGTGATGACCCGAAGCGAACGGGAATACCGGAAGCGTTCGGCTTATAATTGAGGCCCGCGCTGTCCGGTTTTTTGTTTTTTTATGGAATACGTCAACGACGAAGAAAAGCCCAGACCAACGCCGGAAGAATACCTGGCGGAAAGAAAGAGGTCGATGCGTTCGAAATCGCTTTGGGCGATCGGGATCGGCGCGGCTCTGATCTCAGGACATCTTCTGCTCTTTGCCTTTGTCATTCTTGGCGGAGAACCAAAAACCGTGGTCGGTTGGGCGGACCTCTTCAGAAGCATCTATTTTCTGCTGGGACTATTTGCGATGGCCGGGGGCATTTATGGCCTCCGGGAGTCGAACCGTCTGACTTTGGAGGACCTGGTTCCGAGCCGTGAGGCCATCGAGTTCGCGCGAAAGATCGAGTTCATAAAACCGTACTTCTCATACACGTTGGCCGGTTCGCTGATCGCCGTATTTATTACACAGATGGTTGTAGACGCCGGGAGCCGGACCGCCGATGACGCCCTCTCGCTCTCGATCCAAAGGGCAGGCCTGGTAAAGAGCCTGATGTTCGCCGACGGCGAGTGGTGGCGGCTTCTGACCGGAGCAATGGTCCACGGGAGCGTTCTGCACATCTTCTTCAACGGTTACGCGCTTTACGGATTCGGGTCGCTGGTCGAATACGTTTCGAACAAGGCGCATCTCGCGATCGTGATGCTCCTGGCAATCCTTTCGGGTGCCATCGCAAGCACGATCTTCATGCCGGACACACCCACGGTTGGAGCCTCCGGCGGCATTATGGGACTCATCGGCTATTTGGCGATCTACGGACTGCGTAGAAGAAGACAGCTTATGCCGGGCTTCCTGAGGGCAATGCTGACTAACATCGCCTTTATCGCAGCATTCGGGATCATCGGCTTCAAAATAATCGACAACTTCGCCCATTTCGGCGGCCTGCTGGTCGGAGTCGCGTACGGCTTCATTTCGATCCCCAGGGACCTTCGCGAAGATCCGCGCCGGGTCCCGGCCGCCATCGATATCCTCGGCTACGTCTCGGTCGCGATCTTTGTGGCCGCATGCATTTTCAGCATCCTCTTGATCAAGGGCGCGATCGGCTAAGATCAGCGCGGTTCAGATCCGATCGGCTCATATTCTCAAATGGCACGAGCAAGAGTACATCAGCACGTAAATCCGCTGGCGAAGTACTATCGCGAGCTGCCCGTAGAACCGCTTGTTCTGGAACAAGTATTCTCCGATCCTTCCCTGCCTCTGCATCTGGACATAGGCTGCGCCCGCGGCCGGTTCTTACTTGAAATGGCGCGGATCGACAAGGAGCGCAATTACCTGGGGGTCGAGATCCGCGAGCCGCTTGTCGATGACGCCAACCAGATCCGCGCCGAGGAAGATCTGAGGAATCTTCATTATGTCTTCTGCAACGCTACCATCGATCTCGATGCCCTCCTGGGTAAGATCCCGGAAGGTGTTCTGAAACGAGTCACCATCCAGTTCCCGGATCCCTGGTTCAAGAAAAAACACGCAAAGCGGCGGATGGTAAAGGATTCGATGGTCGAGGCGATCGCCGATCATCTTTCGCCGGACGGCGAGGTGCTCCTTCAAACGGATGTCGAATTCGTAGCTGAGGAAATGGATGAGATATTTGCGAATTCCGGAAGGTTCGAACTCAGCGACCTCGGGTCGAATCCCCTCCCGGTGAAAACGGAAAGGGAGATCGCGGTCGAGAACAAAGGCCTGCCGATCTTTCGGCAGATGGCGAAATCAAAAAGAGACGGACCCAGATAGATGCGGGTCATCTGCTGGATCCGTGTTTATCTGTGTCCGTCTTATGCTTTGGAAGCGGAGCCCAAACGGCACTCCCGCTCAGTCATTTAGCTGCACCGAGCGGACCATGTTGTTGAAAGCACGACTATAATTGTAGCTCTGGCCTTCCGGCGCCACACCCGCGATATAGAACAAATTTCCGTTCCGGAGACCCGTGGCGTAGATAAGCACGTTCTCAATATCGCCCGTTATCGGTGAACGCCCGGAAAGTTTGACCGCGTACGCTGTCCTGCCGTCGATCGTAGTCCTCGAATATCCGGTTGCCTGCTGCAGATAGGTGTTCGCCTGCAAAAGGCTTCTCACGTATTCTTCGGTCGCGGCTTCCAGCGTCCTCTGGCTTGTCGTTTTTATCCCCGCGATCGCCCCGTGCGTGATTCCCTGGTCTCCATACGCCCCATCCGGCGCGAACCAAACCTCATTCTGGGTTTCGAACTGGTCCCAGTTTTCAGGCACGCTAATCGAAATGGTGTTTCCGGCACGGTAGACACGGGTCCGGTTTGAAGGGTAGGGAACGGTGTTCTTGTAGGTCCCGTTGGCCATACCGTTGCCTGCGCCTTGGTTGCCTTCCTGCGAGGTATTCTTCTGTATTTCTGCCATCGTCTGTGCCGGAGGCAGCGATTGCAGGTATTCCTTCGTTCGGCCGAAATCACGAGTGTATTTGATCGGGTTGTTAGAGACCCGCAGAAGATTGGATTCGCGATTGATAGTCTCGTACCGGCTTTCGGGATTCGGGTGGCTGCTGAGCCATTCCGGTTGCCTGCCGCCTTCGCTCTGGGCATTAATGGTCTTGAACATGTTTGCCAGGTCCCTCGGATCGTAACCGGCGTCTGCCAGGATCCGCGCCCCAAGTATGTCTGCCTGATTCTCGTACTCCCGGCTGTATTTCAGAAAGAACCCCGCCGCGACCATCGCTCCAAGCTGAGCGCCGGTCTGTCCCCCCAGGATAGCGCCGCCGAGGATCGCTCCGATGCCGAGGATCTGATTTAGCGGATTGCTTTGCTTTGTCGCCTGCGCTGTGCCGTGGCGGAGCGCCACGTGGCTGATCTCGTGCGCCATCACGCCCGCCATCTCACCCTCATTCTTGGCGGCCTGTATCATTCCGCGGTTCACGTACATCGGGCCGCCCGGAAGCGCGAATGCGTTTATGTCACTCGCATTCACGATCTTGAAACGATACTGGAATTCAGGATGTTGAAACTCCCTGGGTATCGCGGACACCAGTCGGTTTCCGACGTCTGCGAGATAATCCGCCGAGGTCCTCTGTTCGATCAGAGGGAACTCGTTTTCGACTTTCGCGGAGTATTCGTTCCCGATCTTGATGTCATCCTGGATCTGATACTTGTTCTTCGGCATTCGGATCTCCGTTTGCGCGAATGCCGCAAAAGGCGCGGCAAGCAAGACCCAAATGAAGAATGCCGACGAGACCGTTCTTATCGAGTGAATTCTATGCATATTTTCCTCCCGATCGAGGTAAGAGGCGGTATCACCTCGATTCCGGACCTTAAAAGCTTATCAGAAATGGGAAATCAGGCAAAAATTACCTGCAGGGCGGGCTTGTGATGAAAAGTACCGGGCCGGAAGTTCGCCGCACGAAGGGAGAGCGGCCTCCAGCTAGAATTGGTTTTGATCTTGAATCTAAGAAAAGGGGACGCCGGGGTCAGGCTTCGGCAGCCGCGGGCACGGGCGCGGTTTCTTCAGCACCCTCAGAGTATGCGTGGTCCCTTTCGGAAATCGGTTCCAGAACTTTCCGTATGCGGTTGATCAGGAGAAGCGCGTCCTTTGACTCGATCTTCTGGCCATCTTTTCTGTCCGCGAGGACCGCGAAAGCGAGATCGTTTTCCAGTTCATTTACCAGCTGCATATTTTTGCCCTTGCCGTTTTCACGGCGGCTAATTTCGGTTTCGGGGGTCCTGGCCGAGATATCGCGGGATTAATTTCTATCGTAAATGACGACCTTATATGCCGTATGTTAGAACAATGTTAACTAAATGTTAAATAGACTTCCGGAAAAACTGCCAGTCACGGTTTTTTGAGATAGATTTAATGAAAATGCGTTAGGCTTTTTGCTTTAATCTTGCCTTCCGCAGGTCCGCTTTTCGCACAGTGGACGTGCGAACCCGGCCGCTTCCCGCATGGGATCCGGCGGAAACCGCGGACGGAAGGAAGTGAGATCAGGAGAATCAGGAATCTATTATGAGACATTTCAGAAACACTTTGTTAGGCATTGGTTTGGCGGCAATCGCGATTGTCGGTTTTGGCTGCAGCGGCGCGCCGATCGGCGATTCGAACGGAAGTTCGGGAGACGGTTCTGGCAACATAGGGCTGCAAGGTTCGGGCGCGAGTTTCCCAAAACCCATATATGAGAAATGGGTGAACGAATATCAGAAGATCAATCCCAAGATAAGGATCGACTACCAGTCGACGGGATCGGGTGCCGGACAGAAAGCCATCCTGTCGCGTACCGTGGATTTTGGCGCCTCCGACGACCCGATGAAGGACGAAGACCTTGCAAAGGCCGACAGCGACCTTATTCATATTCCGACAGTTCTTGGCGCGGTCGTGATGACATACAATCTCGAAGGCGTCGACAAGCCGCTAAATCTGACGGCTGAGACGATCGCCGGCATTTATCTGGGCGAGATCAAGAAATGGAACGACGCGAAACTGAAAGCGGACAATCCCGACGTTAATTTGCCGGATGCCGAAATAACACCGGTCTATCGTGCGGATTCAAGCGGAACTACCGCTGTGTTCACTGACTATCTTGCGAAAACCGTCCCCGCGTTCAAAGACAAGATCGGCGCCAGTAAACAGCCCAACTGGGCGAAGGGTGTCGGTATCGGGGCGCCTCGCAATGACGGCGTAATGGGTCAGGTGAAGCAGACCCCCAACACGATCGGCTATGTCGAGATCGCATTCGCAAAGGCCAACAATCTGCCGACCGCATTGATCAAGAACAAGGCAGGAAAGTTCGTTGAAGCTTCGATCGAGAATGTATCGGCGGCCGCCGCCGGAACCGCGTCGGAGATGCCTGAAGACATGAGGCTCAAGATAACCAACGCGGATGGTGACAGCGCCTACCCGATTTCGAGTTATACTTACATTCTCGTTTATAAGGAACAGAAGGACGCGGTGAAAGGCAAGGCCCTTGCGGACTTTCTGTGGTGGGCTGTCCACGACGGATCCAAGTACGCCAACGACCTGCATTACGCCCCACTTCCTGAAGAGGTTGTGAAGAAGGTTGAAGCGAAGATCGGAATGATAACAGCCGACGGCAAACCGCTTCACCAGGGCTCGGAGAAATAATAAGCATTGGCAAAGACCGGAACACTCGGAGACAAGATATTCCGCAGCATCCTTGTGGTTTTCGCGGCTACGATCATCTTGATCGTGGCCGCGATGATCGTGATGATGGTGTGGAATTCCCTGCCTTCGATCTCGCGTTTCGGCCTTGGTTTTCTGACCGGCCGATCATGGCAACCGGCTTCGGATATTTACGGGGCACTGCCGTTCATTTACGGGACCATCGTTTCTTCGCTTATTGCACTTGTGATCGCGGTCCCGATCTCGCTCGGGATCGCGATCTTTCTTGTTGAGCAGGCCCCGAAGAGCGTAGCCTCGCCGATCGCTTTTATGGTCGAGCTTCTTGCTGCCATTCCTTCGGTCGTTTACGGCCTTTGGGGCATTTTCGTACTCGCGCCATTTATCAGAAATTATCTCGGAGTGTTCCTCCAGGATTATTTTGGCTGGCTGCCATTCTTCCAGGGCCGACTCACCGGAATCGGCATGCTTACCGGCGGGGTTATCATGGCGATAATGGTGACTCCAATCATCACCGCCGTCGTGCGCGACGTTCTTGAGGTCGTGCCGACAACCCAACGAGAAGCAGCGCTGGCGCTTGGCGCGACAAAATGGGAAACCACGCTTATCGTCTTGAAGAACGCCTCCTCGGGAATTGCAGGAGCGGTTGTTTTGGGGCTGGGCCGTGCGCTTGGAGAAACGATGGCAGTGACGATGGTGATCGGAAACGCGCCGCAAATCTCGCCATCGCTGTTTGAGCCTGCCTACACGATCGCTTCGGTGCTGGCGGCGAATTTCGCCGAGGCGACTGACAAACTTTATCTCAGCGCTCTTATCGAGATGGGCCTGGTTCTGTTCTTGGTGACTTTCGTGGTAAACGCGTTTGCGAAAGTCCTTGTGATGGGTGTCGCCAGGGGAACGAACGCGGCGAAGCAGACTTAGAGAGATGGACGAGAGAAAGGTACACGGACGCAGAAAACTGCTCAGCTCGGTCATGACGCTGACGACGGCGTTGTGCGCGATCGTCGCCATTTCACTTCTCGTCATCATCCTTGGTTACATTGCCGTACGGGGCTTCTCTTCCCTGAACCTGGAATTCCTTACCGACACACCGAAACCGGTTGGCGAGGGGGGCGGTATCGGAAACGCCATACTCGGTTCGGCGCTCATGACGCTGCTGGCGACCGCGATCGGCCTGCCGATAGGAATAGGCGCCGGAGTGTATCTCGCCGAATTCGGGGACAATCTTTTCGGAAACACGGTTCGTTTCCTTTCAGATACCCTGATCGGCGTTCCGTCGATAATCGTCGGAATATTCGTCTACACGATCGTCGTTCTGCCTATGACCCGACAGTCGGGATTCGCAGGGGCGTTGTCGCTGGCGATAATAATGATCCCGATCGTTGCGAGAACAACCGAGGAAATGATCAGGCTTGTGCCGCACTCGATGCGGGAAGGTGCGCTCGCGCTTGGGGCGCCGCAGTGGCGGGTTACCTGGAACATAGTTATGCCGGCAGCGGCTTCGGGGATCGCAACCGGCGCGATGCTGTCGATCGCAAGGATCTCCGGCGAGACCGCGCCTCTGCTTTTCACAGCGCTTAACAGCCGTTTTTACAATTATTTCTATGATCAACCTCC
>JAHEEZ010000155.1 GCA_024640445.1 Acidobacteriota bacterium
GAAAAGGAAGGGCGCCCAGTGAAGCCGCATCGAGACGGGACCTTCTCGTTCTACACCAAGGGCGTCGGGGGGAACATCGTAGAGCTGATCTGGTATCCACCCGGGTTTGGTGAACAGGCTCCGTCCGAATAGTCTGCCGACAATGCCTCAAAGACTCCCGACAGAATTTTATCTTGAGGGCGAAACTCTGGACACAGCCCGAAAACTGCTTGGCAAACTGCTCGTAGTTCCCGATGAAAAGGCCGAACGGGTTTCCGGAAGGATCGTCGAGGTGGAGGCGTACCTGGGCGTCGAAGACAAGGCCGCCCATTCATACGGCGGACGAATTACCGAAAGGACGAAGGTCATGTTCGGCCGCGGCGGCACTGCTTACATCTTCTTCGTTTACGGAATGTACCACCAGTTCAATGTCGTCACAGGGCCAAGCGATCATCCCCACGTTGTGCTGGTACGTGCGCTTGAGCCAGTCGAGAACATCGAGATTATGCGGAGCAGGCGTCGTGTCGCAAAGGACCGCGATCTGACTTCGGGTCCGGGAAAGCTTTGCATTGCGATGGGTATTGACCGGTCTTTCTACGGCGAGAGCCTGATTGGTAACAGAATATGGATCGAGGACGCGCCCGCGATCGCTCCAGAGAACATCGTCGCCTCAAAACGGATCGGGATCGACTACGCCGGGGAATACGCGGACCGGCTATGGAGATACTACGAGCGAGACAATCCCTTCGTTAGCAGAAAATAGCCTCTGTGACGCCCGGAGCCTATCTATGAGAAAAGTCCTTTCGTCAGCATTTCTTATCGCCGTTCTTTCCGGAGCCGCTGTCTTTGCGCAGGCACAGGCAGACAAGGCACACCAGTTCGATTTCTGGGTCGGGGAATGGGACGTAAACCTGCGGGTCCTTCAGCCGGATAACAAATGGCAGGACAAACACAAAGCGGTTGCAAGAATATATTCAATACTCGACGGAAAGGCGATACTCGAGCTCTGGAGCGAGGGCAAGGACGGCATCAACGGCTACAGCCTGCGGTATTTCAATCCGGCGAAGGACAAATGGGATCTTTGGCTGAACTGGGCGGGAAAGAACCGATCAGGCACGAACGGACTTGAAGGTGAGTTCCGCCACGGACGGGGCGAGTTCTTCGCCGAGCAGAAGATCGACGAAAAGACAACACGCATCAACCGCTACACATTCTCAGACATTTACGCCGACTCGCTCCGATGGGACGACGGGTACTCGACCGACGGCGGAAAGACCTGGTCCTCGAACTGGATAATGGAATTCACGCGCAGGGCGGAGAAGCCTTCTCCAATCGGAAACGAGGAGAATCTCCACACTTATTTCGACGGCGGCAGATGTGATCTTCCGCAGTTTGATGTGCTCAAGACGATGTCCTCGAAATGGGGACAGGGTGAGTGGCTGACCCTGCACAACATTCTCGACGGCTGCATTGTTGCCGGCTTCGCGAAGACCCCGCCAGTGTCTCGATGGGAGAAGTACTTCTTTACACTGACGTGGAACACCTACGCCAATGTCTACGAGTTCGCATTGCTTGACGACCGGCTTCCGAATCCGCTCAGGCTTTATTACGGAAACATTTCCCAACCGGACGAGAGCGGTACTCGGACGATTGATCTGAAAGCGGCGACGGGAGAGACCGGCACGATCACGATCAGCGGCAAGGGTACTCTTGAAGGCCTGGATTTTGGATATTCCGGAAAGAGACTGGCGCTAGGATTCGGAGTTTTGAACTAATCGCTTCAGTGCGGACGCAAAATCATCAGCTGTCTTCTCGCGATTCAGGTGCTGACCGTCCTTCACGACCCACCTCCCATTCACGATCGTTCCCTTCACCCATGAAGGGTCGGAAGCATAGACGATCCGGTCCGCCAGCGATTCCATCCCGCACGATTCGATCAAAGGATGATCTTTACCGATCACACACCCATTCAAGGGCTTTCCTATCTCAAAGTATTCGCCGCCATTCTCGCCCGCCGCTTTCATTCCTGCAAACGCGGCGTTTCGGATGGCATTTTCCGCACTTGACTCGAACCGGCCACTAAATGTGTCGCGGCGATGAGTTGTAAGCCGCTGGCCGTAATCGAGAAGTCGCAGTTCTTCAAACGGGCTGAGCCCGACGTGCGAATCTGTCCCTATGCTCCATTTGCCTCCCGCTTTCTGAAAATCATTGAGCGGAAAGATCCCGTCGCCGAGATTCCCTTCGGTTGACGGGCACAAAACGACATTGGCTCCTCTTTCCGCCATCGCTTTCACTTCGCTATCGTTCACGTGGGTCGCGTGAACGAAGTTGAGCCGTTCTGAAACATCGACTTTGTCGAGAAACCATTCGACCGGTCTTGTGCCGAGAAATTCCTTGCAGTCTGCAACTTCTTTCAGTTGTTCCGAAATGTGAATGTGAAAGGGAAGATCTTTGGGTAGGTCATTAGCCGCGCGAACGACATTTTCAGGATCGACCCCGCGAAGTGAGTGGACTGCGACGCCTGCGGATGCGATCTGGCTCTTTTCGCAAGCCTTAACCGTGCGTTCGAGAAGCGAAGCGTAATCATCGATCGTGCGGCTGATAAACCTGCGCTGTTCCGGCAAGGGGTCTTTTCCGAAACCACCTTTCTGATAAAAAACGGGAAGAAGCGTGATGTTGATGCCCGAAGTTTCAGCTGCAGAGATCAGGCGCTCGCCCATTTCGCCGGGATTGTCGTAAGGCGAGCCGTCTTTGTCGTGATGAAGATAGTGGAACTCGCAGACGTGGGTGTAGCCGTGGCGGACGAGTTCCGAATAGAGCATCGTTGCGATCGCCTCGACCTGGTCCGGATCGAGCGAAAGTGCGAGCCGGTACATCGTGTCGCGCCAGCCCCAGAAATCATCACGGCCCGAAGTTCTGTCATGGCGTTCGGCGAGGCCCGCCATCGCGTACTGGAAAGCGTGCGAGTGGCAGTTGCGGAATCCGGGGAGAGCGTAACCTGTCGGACTGCCATTCGAATTCTCTTCGATCGAAACGATTAAGCCGTCGTCCACGGTGATCCTGACGTTCTCACGCCAGCCGGAGGATTGAAGAATGGCTTTGAAACAATATTCCATTATCAGTTGCCCCCCGCTTCAGCGGGGGGACTCAGGGGCTACCTTGATCTTTGGCCGGCTTTAGCCGGCGATTGAAGGGCTAAAGCCCCTGAATGTTCGTGAGCAGATTTCACCCCCGGCTGAAGCCGGGGGCAACTAATACCTCTTAGCATCCGGTAACGATTACGGAACAACTTCTTAAAGCGCGGGATTCCCCTCTTTCAAACGGACTCGCGACTTGCCTGATCGGTCAACTTCCCGATCATTCGCTCGAAGACTCTCCGCAGGTGCTCTTTCAGTACAGCCGCCTTCTCCTCGTCGTATCTCGTCTCGGTCGCGTCCATGTACAGGTCCTTCGACATCTCCAATTGAAGGGCGTGGACGCCGCCAGCCGGATCGCCTTTCGACCGTGTGAGAAATCCGCCTTTGAACGGATAGTTGCTGCTTAGTCCGTATACTCCACTCCCGAGCGCATCTTCCGCCGTCTTGACGATCTCCGCCGATGCCGTCGCCCCGTCGTTGTTTCCGAGGATCAGGTCGGGAAACGGCTCTTTGCTGATCGAAGGGACATTTCGCCGAATGGAATGCCCGTCCCAGAAGATCACGTTCGGGAAATTCCCGCGAAGTCCTTTGATCAGCGAATCGATCCTTTCGTGGTAGGGACGAAAGTATTCCCGGATCCGGCGAGCTTTCTCGTCTTCGTCGGGTTCGAGTCCCGTCTCTTTGTAAATGGGACGACCCAGGAAATCCGTTGTTGGACACAGTTCCGTGATCAGCCTTCCGTCGTTGTAGAGCACTCCGCCGTCCGGCACACGGTTGAGGTCAATCACCCAGCGCGTGTACTTCGCGTAGATCACCGTCACTCCGAGACCGGGCGCGAAATCGTAAAGCCTTTCCAGATGCCAGTCGGTGTCGTCCGGCGCTTTCGCAAGTTCGGGCACGTAGTCGTCCGCGAGCTCCTCGGGAATAGCCGTCCCGCAGTGCGGTATGCTCAGCACGAACGGAACCGGCGCGGAGCCTGGTTCGATGAGCTTGTAAGGAAGATCGGAAATCATATTGTCACGCACGTGGTTTCAATTCGTCCGATCAAAAATCATATCATCAGCGGCATCGTGGATGAATCGGGTAGACGCAAAACAGAGGCTCCGCGTCGAAAGCAGCTTTTTTACATTCTTAACAATACTTTTTCAATTGCTTAACGAATTCTCCCCGGATGACTGTTAGCATCAATAATTCGGCCAAATAGATAATTTGCGGCCGCAGGAGAATCAAAATGCACAAATTAATCATTCTTACTTTTCTGATATTTAGTTGTTTCACCGCGTGTTTCTCACAGTCTTCGATTCCAGACCAGAAGGACTTCCTTAGACAGGCTGAGGATCTCGCGATGAAACTCGCCGGCGAAGACAAGTACTCGGGCACATTTCTGATCGCAAAAGAAGGAGAACCCGTTCTGACAAGATCGTATGGCCTCGCCGACAAGGATACGAAGGTTCCGAACAACGCAGATACGATCTACAATCTCGGATCGATCAACAAGATCTTCACCGCTTTGGCGATCGGGATCCTCGCGGACGAAGGGAAGCTTTCGCTGGATGACACGATCGGAAAACACCTTCCCGGTTATCCGAACAAGGACGCCCGTGAGAAGGCGACGATCCGTCAACTTCTTTCAATGACATCCGGGATCGGCGACATTTTCGGACCGGAGTACGACGCAACGCCAAAGACCCGTCTGCGATCGATAGATTCGTACCTTCCATTGTTCGCTTCCAAACCCCTTGAGTTCGAACCAGGCTCCGATCGTCGTTACTCGAACGGCGGGTTTCTGGTCCTCGGGGCGATCATTGAAAAGGCTTCGGGGCAAAGCTACTACGATTTTGTCAGGTCGAAGATATTTCTTCCTTTGGAAATGAAAGATACGGACTCGTACGAAGTGGATTCACAGAAGGCAGGAATTGCCAAAGGATACACCCGTCCTGAAGGCAGCAAAGCTGAGAGGACGCGCAACCTGGACTCGCTTCCGGGGAGGGGCAGTTCCGGGGGCGGCGGGTATTCGACGGCCGCGGATCTTCTGAAATTCGTCAATGCCCTGGATTCGGGGAAACTCAAGGTACCGGAATCACTCAGGAAGGCTGATGGGGTGATGATCGCGCGGATGTTGTCTAAAGGGCTTGGGATAGCGGGAGGCGCGCCGGGCATCAATGCGGTGATCGAATCAAAAATGCGGGGCGGGTACACGTTGATCGTGCTATCAAACTACGATCCGCCCAGCGCGATCGAGTTAGGCAGGGAAATCCGCAAAATGCTGGGTCAGCCGGATTGAGAAAGAAAGGCGCCGGATCATCCGGCGCCTTTTCCATTGCCCTTTGGTCAATTATTACCAAGCGGTCTTCCCTTATGATAATTCGGGTAAGGCGGCCGCTTGTAAGTCTTCGGCGGGTTCTTTTCGATCTCCGAAAGCAGATACTGAACCGCTCTCTCAAGCTGCGGGTCCTTTCCGGCTCTCCACGCAGCCGGATCGAATTCGACCTCGATGTCCGGGGCGACACCGGCATTCTCCACTTCCCATTCGCCGTCCAGACCGTAGACAGCGCCGTTCGGAGCGCGAATGCTTCCGCCGTCCATCAGCGTCGGAATTCCAGCCGACGCGACTAGCCCGCCCCATGTTCGTTTGCCGACCAAAGGCCCCACTTTCGCCTTTCGGAAGAACCAGGGCATCGCGTCCCCTCCCGATCCGGCTAGCTCGTTGATGAGCATCGCTTTCGGACCATAGATGGCGCCGGCGGGGACCTTCCAGTCCTTGCCGTCGCGAAAAGTGATCATCGCAAGCAGTTCCCGGTTCAATAACTGCACAACGTAATCCGCAAGCAGACCGCCTCCGTTGAAACGTTCGTCGATGACCGCTCCCAGTTTGTCGGTTTGCGAGAAGAAATACCGATTGAACCGCTCGTATCCCTGGCCGCCGGTATTTGGCATATAGGCATACGCGAGTTTTCCGCCGCTTAGGCGATCAACGGTCTCCTTGTTGCCTTCTACCCACGAGAGGCTTCTTAGATTTCTGTCGCTTGTTACCGGAACGACGGTGACCTCCCTTGAGCCCACACCGTCCGCCGAAGGTCCGACCTTGATGACGACCTGCTTGTTGGCGGTCGCTTCGAAACGGCTGAAGAGATTCTCGTCCGCCGACAACTCTCTCCCGTTTACCGCCAAAAGGAATTCTCCTTCCTTGACGTTCACTCCGGGTTCGGTGAGCGGCGCCCTCAGGTCCGGATTCCAATTCTCGCCTTTGTAGACGCGCACGAACTTGTATCGATTCTGCTCGACCGTGTAGTCCGCGCCCAAAAGGCCTCCCGGCACAGAGTCCGGCCTGGGCGAATCACCACCGCCGATGAACATGTGCCCGACGCTTATCTGGTTCAGCATCTCGCGGAACAGATAGTTCAGGTCTTCGCGGTGTACCACCGCATCCAGGTAGGGAGCATAAAGCCTTTTTGCTTTTTCGATATTGAGTCCGTGCGTACCCGGATCGTAAAGGAAATCCCTCTCGCCACGCCAGATCTCGTTGAACATCTGTTTCCATTCCGCGCGAGGATCTACACGGACCTGCATCTCGCCTGTATTCAACCTTCCCTCGCCGGGCTTTCCGGGACCGTTTGCAGGAGAGATCGTCCAGCTTTGACCTTTTCTCACGAGTGTCTTCGATCCGTCCGCCGAAATGTGAAAGTCCCGGACACCGTCTTCTGCCTTGTCCAGCTTTCTCTTTTCGAGGTCAAATTTGTGCATGGTCACGCCGGGAGGGCCGTCGCCGGGGGCGTTCGGAGATTCGGCAATGAAAAGCGTCCCCGCTTTGCCCGCGGTCAATCCGACGAAGTTGCGTACCGGTATCTGCGGGATCGAGATAATGCGCTGGCCTATGTCTGCGAGATCTATCCGGACAGACTCATCTTTCTTTTCGTCTTTCTTTCCGGCGGGCTTGGCCTCGTCCTTCGCTGCTTCTCCTTCCTCCGGGGATGCTTTCGGCTCTTCCTTCTTTTCTGTCTTCACCTTCTCCTCGTCGCTCTCAGGAGCAAGCGGTGAAGGGATGTCATTTCTAAGCACGGTCATGTAAACCGCCCGCGAAGTCTGATGATCTATCCCCGAGAGATCCGCAAAGCTGATCGTCGGACCTATGTCCGTACTTGCAGTGAAGAACAGATACTTTCCGCCTTTGTCGAAGACTGGATACCTGGCGTCGCCGAAACCGTCTGTTACCTGCGCCGGTTTCGCCGTTTCGAGGGAGTACAGATACACAGCGCGAAGCCTGTTCTCCAACTGGGCTGTATACGCGATCCATTTGCTGTCGGGCGACCAGGAGGGTTCAAGAACCGCATTAAGCGAACCGAAAATGTTGGAATCGACCTTCGTGCTCTTGCCGGACTCGATGTCGACGTACCAGAGATTCACGTGGTTGTCGTTGTACGCGATCTTCTTGCTGTCGGGTGACCACACCGGCGCATAGTAGAAAGCGGGTCCTCCGCCGAGCGTGATCTTCTTGACCTCGCCCTCTCCGGTCTGGCTGCTTAGGTGCAGAGCGTATTCGCCGGATTCGTCCGAGAAGTAGGCTATCCATTTCCCGTCCGGTGACCAGACGGGATCACGTTCCATCACCGCCATCGAGTTAGTGAGGTTCCGTGCGTTCCCTTTGTCGGCGGGAACCGTAATTATCTCGCCGCGCGCTTCAAAAACCGCCCTCGCGCCGGAAGGCGAGATCGCGGCGTTCGAGATGCGGTTTCCGACATTTTCAAACCGCGGCCTGACACCGGGAAAGTCGCCCGCGACCCGTATGTTCACCTTCTTTGGAGACCCCGCTGCGTTCTCAAGAAGATAGATCGTCCCGAACTGTTCGTACACTATTGAGCCGGCGTTCGAAGAGGCGCTCTTGATGTCCAGGCCTTTTCCGTCGACGACCTGCTTCACCTGTTTTGATCCTGTGTCGTAGCTGAATAGTCCGACAACGCCTGTATCGCGATTCGAGAGAAAGAACACCCGGTTTCCGACCCACATCGGATGCGTATCATTCGAGACCTCTCGAGGTACCTTGGTTATCGAGGAGGTCGCGAGGTCCGCTATCCAGATCGGTTGGTTCTGTCCGCCTTTGTAGTATTTCCAGTCGCCCTGCCATTGCGAAAGCGGTTCGTAGGCGACGTTCTGCCCGTCCGGGCTGATCGATCCTCTGATAGCCATCGGAAGCTGTATCTCGACCGGCTGGCTTCCTTTTTCAAGACCGATCGTGAACAGCCTTTCGAAGTTCGCATAGCTGTGTCGCGTCGATGAGAAAAGCACCGATCGTCCGTCGGGCGTCCAGCCTGAAGCCTGGTCGGAGCCGGGATGGTAGGTCATTCTCTTTGGGACGCCGCCTTCCGACGCAACCACGAACACGTCGGTGTTTCCGTCATACTGGCCCGTGAACGCGATCCATTTCCCGTCCGGAGAAAAATAAGGTTCGGACTCGATACCGACACCTGTAGTCAGCCTTCTCGCGTCACCGCCG
>JAHEEZ010000393.1 GCA_024640445.1 Acidobacteriota bacterium
CGTCGGGACGGCCGTAACTTAGCCCTGGGTGCAGCCGAAGGCGAAACCCCGGGGAAAAGAGCGTCCCATCCTCATTAAGCCGCGTAGCGGCGTCACGCCTCATTGACCATTGGCTAATGAGATCAGTACCCGGAGCGGTAGCGACGGGCACTGATTACCGATTTCGTCCATATTTCTCATGACTCGAGACCCAGTCGCTCGAAGAGATCGCCGAACCGAGCGATATTTCACCCGCGAGGACGACGCCGGCGATTATCTCCGCAAGCTTGTTGACCCCTCCCTGACCGTAACATCCGAGTACTTCCAGGCATTCCTTCTGAGTCGCCAGCGAGGTGCCTCCGCCGTAGGTAGCTACGATCAGCGACGGGATCGTGATCGAAATGTAAAGGTCTTTCTCCTGAGTTATCTCTGTATATACGATCCCAGCCGAAGATTCGGAAACATTCGCGACGTCCTGTCCCGTCGCGATGAACATCGCCGTGATCCCGTTCGCCGAATGGCATCCGTTGTTGTTCGCTCCGGAAAGGAACGCGCCAACGTTGGCGACTCCCGAATGATAAGTAAGGCTCTCCGGCTCGACCCGCATATGCTCGACCAGAACATTTCGCGGGACCGTGACCTCCGCGGTCACACGCTTCCCGCGGGTGCGCATAATGTTCACCTGCGACGCCTTCTTGTCGGTCGCGAAGTTCGATTCAAGGTAGAAATGGGCAATCCCTTCGTAGTTGTCGATGATCCAGCTGCACGCCGCGAACGTCGCCCTGCCGACCATGTTCTGGCCCGCCGCATCGCCGGTCGTGTAGTTGAATCGCAGATAGACGAATTTGTTCGCCGTGTAAGGATCGATGTCCTTGAGCCTCGCGATCGAAGATGTCGCCTCCGCCTCTTCCTTGATCTTCGAGAAGTTGTCGAGCACCCACGAAACGAATTTCCTGCCCGCCCGCGCGTCGTCGAACACAAAAACGGGCGCCCTCTGCATCGCGTCGCTGACGACCGTCGATTTCACGCCGCCCGAAAGGTTCAGGACCTTGATCCCGCGGTTGTATGAAGCGATCAGCGTTCCTTCGGACGTAGCCAGAGGGATCAGGAACTCGCCGTCCGCGAATTCCCCGTTCACCTTCAAAGGGCCCGCGAAACCGATCGGGACCTGCGCCACGCCCGTGAAATTCTCGCAGTTTCCTTCCGTGATGTGAGGATCGAACGAGAATTTTGAAACGTGCTCAAGCTTTGCGCCCGTGTACTCCTCGACAAACTTCTGACGCGCCTTTATCGCCGCTTCCGAGTAATCGTCCGAATCGTCGCGCGGAATCCTCACCTCAAGCTGTTCCACTTCGACGATCGAATCCTCGACCTCGAACTTCAACGAACCGTATCCCTTTGCTTTGAAGGCAAGTCCGATCTTGTACTTGCCAAAATCAAGATTGCCTATCGAGGCGTGAACCTCCAGGACCTTTCTCAAAGGAAGGTCGATCGGCGACGCGCCTGTGACCTCGGACGCCGGGATCATTCGACCGTCTCCAAGGTCCAGCGACAGCCTATCCTTTGGGACCTCTTCGCCGTTGATCTTCACCGACCTGAGCTCGGTGAACGCGACATCGGTCAGGCGGTTTTTGATCGAGAACTTCACTCCGCCGTCCGTATTCCGGAGGCTGTTGTATGTGTAGAGCTGCCTCAGCAGCATCGAGGGTATCGGTAAAAATGCCATACGTCGGATCCTTGGATATTCAGGTTATTTAGGTATCGAGATTCTACTTCTCATCCGTCCAAATTCAAATGACGTTTCGCAAACCCCGAGGACGAAAGTATAATTCTGCTTATGAGATTTGGAAGATCATGTCTGGGCGTTATCCTGGCGCTGACCCTGTCGGCGCCTTTGTATATGGGTCAATGGAAGAAGTTCGACGCAGGCACTGACGCCTCTTTCCGCGGACTCGATGTCGTCAGCAAAAAGGTCGTGTGGGCCTCGGGCACCGGCGGCACTGTGATCCGGACGATCGATGGCGGCGCCAACTGGCAGATGATAAGGGTCCCGGGCGCAGAAAAACTGGATTTTCGCGACATAGAGGCGTTCAACGCCGATACCGCATACGTCCTCAGTATCGGGAACGGAGACACCTCACGGATATACAAGACAACTGACGGCGGGAAGAACTGGGAGCTGCAATTCACGAATCGCGACGAGAACGCCTTTTTCGATTCGATCGCCTTTTGGGACTCAAGAAACGGTATCGCGCAAAGCGATCCGGTCGGCGGACGCTATCTTTTTTACACCACAAGCGACGGTAATACCTGGCAGAAGATGCCGGAAGACGGTTCGCCGACAGCAAAGGAAGGCGAAGCGGCGTTCGCGGCGAGCGGTACTTCGATCCTCGCTCACGGAAAGAACGGGCTTTTCCTGATCACAGGCGGAATGGACGCCCGCGTACTTTATTCGCCGGACCGCGGAAAGACCTGGCGTTCGACTTCCGCACCTATGAACAGCGGTTCGGCGGGAGCCGGAGT
>JAHEEZ010000394.1 GCA_024640445.1 Acidobacteriota bacterium
CCAGTTGATGAAGCCGGAGAACCTCGCCAGGATAAACCGGGAGATCGACGGCGAGGAATACGATCTAAACGCGGTGATCGACTATGTGGTCGACCGGCGTGCGGACGGCCATCAATCCGAGAGGCTTTACACGAAGCGGCTCAGGAGGGAACGTGACGTCGCGGTCTCCTTATTGCTCGACCAGTCGTCGTCCACCGCTCGAACGATCACGCGCAATCCGCTCCAGCCTTATACTCACCCGGGCCGGAGGATCATCGAGATCGAGAAAGAAGGTCTTGTTCTGATGAGCGAGGCGCTCGAAGCCGTCGGCGATATCTATTCGATAAACGGATTCACATCGGAAGGCCGCAGGAACGTCAAGTTCTATGTAGTCAAAGATTTCGGGGAAAAGTACTCGGAAGAGGTGGAAAGAAGGATCGGAGGAATAACTTTTCAGAACAACACGCGCCTGGGGGCGGCGATCCGTCACGCGACGGCAAAGCTGCACGGACAGGAATCGCGCACGAAGCTGCTGATCATACTAACCGACGGGCGGCCGTACGACCACGATTACGGAGATGCCAAGTACGCGAAAGAGGACGTGCGCGAGGCGCTGACTGAGGCGAAGATGAGCGGGATCACGCCGTTCTGCATCACGATAGACCGGGATTCGGAGCAGGAGCTTAAGGACCTCTACGGCGAGGTCGGATACACGATCATCGACGATGTGCTTCATCTGCCCGAGAAACTGCCGAACATCTACAGAAGGCTGACGTCGTAGTTCAATGGTCAATGGACAATGATCAGCGATCAATGAAAGCAGACACGCCGTCTCGCCCGCCCAAATATCGTTTAGCCCACAGATTGATTGTTTAGTCCGCCCATTTATGGGTGGGAGGACCATTACGATTAGCCCTCCCGAATTTTGTTTGGCCTACCCATTTATGGGTGGGTCACCAGAAAGCGCTCAGAATTTCTCGTTTGCCGGGTTTGCCCGCCAAAGAAGAGGTTCCAGCAAAACCGCAAAGGATAATAGCCGCAAAGACTTTCGGTCACCTGATTCGATAAGAAATTGGTCATTGGCCAATGGTCAATGTCCAATGAAACCTGAACTTCTTGCACTTTTCCCTTATTTCGTTGATTATTTACGCGCACCGCTTTTCGTTCCCGATGGAAGACCACAAGATCAAATGCGCCGGCATCGTCGTGAAGCCGAACAACAGGGAAGCGCTCGCCTCCGCGCTGGAGCTTGCGGAGTGGTTTGAGTCAAGAGGCATTCGGATGGTGGCGAAACCTCGCCAGGAAGCGGAGATCGTCAAGCTCGGCGACGAGGTGACCGAGCGGTTCAAAGAGGCGGACCTGATAGTTGTGCTCGGAGGCGACGGAACTATGATCTCCGCCGCCCGACTGATCGGTACCAACGAAGCCGCTGTTCTCGGAATTAATTACGGCGGGCTCGGATACCTCACCGAGCAGCGTATCGAAGAGTTGTTCCCCGCGCTTGAGGCTGTGCTGAGGGGCGACTACAAGATCGAGAGCCGCGTCATGCTCGAGTCCGAACTTCGGCGGGGTGAACAATTGATCGGCGCCGGCAGGGTCATTAACGACGTCGTGATCAACAAGGCGGCGCTTGCCAGGATCATCGAGATCGAGGTCGAACTAAACGGAATGCACGTGAACTGCTTCCGCGCCGACGGCCTGATCGTTTCGACTCCAACCGGCTCGACGGCCTACAATTTGTCCGCGGGAGGTCCGATCGTATACCCGACGATGAATGCGCTGATCATAACTCCGATCTGTCCGTTCACGCTGACCAATCGGCCGATCGTGATGCCGGATGACGCGGACATTGAATTGATCCTGACAGAAGGAAGCGACGACGTGGTACTCACGCTCGACGGACAGATCGGCTTTGAGATGAAGCCTCTCGATCGGGTGAAGATACGGAAGTCGGAGACCAGCTTCAACATGATCCAGTCCCCGAACCGCAACTATTTTGACGTTCTCAGGAACAAGCTGAAATGGGGCCGCTGAATCAAGTACAGCGAGTTGGCCAAGTTGACTGAGTTAACCGGGTTTGGAGGGTTAGCTCCAACTTGAGGCCCTGCTCCTGAGGACGTTGGACGGTCTTACATTCTTGGAAGAGAATTCTCAAATCTGGATCGAATGGGCGCAAGCGTCCTCTGATCCCCTAACTCGGCAAACCCGGTTAACTCGGTAAACTCACAACTATGAGCAACGAAGGAAGAGACCTACGTGACGATTCCATCCCTCCCGACGAATACGAACGGGAACTGACCACTGACCTGGACGACGATACACCTGACAAGCCGAAGGGTATGCCGCTGCATACCAAGATCTTCATCGGCCTGCTGGTGGGCGTATTCTCGGGGCTTGCTGTTAACTGGACGCTTGGCGGCGAAAACGAGATCGTTGGTTCGATCGTCGAGAACTTCACACGCCCCGTTGGCCAGCTGTTCCTGAACCTTCTTCTGATGATCGTCGTTCCGCTGATAT
>JAHEEZ010000156.1 GCA_024640445.1 Acidobacteriota bacterium
GGATACTCGCTCAATCGGAAGCAAGCTTCAACCTGGACAAACAGGGGGACAAGGGTGAGATCCGGGTGACGCGGGGAAACATTGAGACAAACTCCAACGGAGTAAGAACCAGGCTTAACGAAAACGAATACGCGGCAGTGAACCGCGGGACCCTGGCCTCACGAGAAAGGCTGCTCCGACCTCCGATCCCCGACGACCCTCCTCCGTCGGCCCAGATCCCGACATCCAGCAGAAATAAGAGCGTGATGTTCACCTGGAAGCGTTCAACGGCGGCGGGAGAACTCACGTACCAATTCCAGCTTTCGGGATCTCCATTCTTTATCACGGACCAGCTGATGAAGGACGAGGGCGGCCTTCGGGACAACCGTTATGGGGTCCCCGGACTTTCACCGGACAATTACTTCTGGAGGGTGCGTGCTGTTTCGGGTTCGGGCCAAAGAAGCGAATGGAGCGAACCTTCGCGCCTGACTATTTATACTCAAAGAGGATCCAGCAGGATCGAAGCCGGAAAGTGGAAGGTTGAACACCTTGGAGGAAAGCTCTACACAATAAGCGGAATGACGGAACCGGGCGTAACGGTCAGGATCCTAGGACGCGAGGCCTTTGCCAAGTATGACGGCTCGTTCACGCTTCAGATCTCTACGACGTCTTCGTCCGTGGCAGTGGCACTCACCGATGACAAAGGAAACCGCGGACAATATAACCTCTCGCTGCGAACAGGTCGCGCGGGAGGGTAGACCTCTCAAACAGTCTCTCGTTTGGGTTCACCTGACAGGGACGAAGCAGCAAGCAGGATAAACGAGATCCAGAGCGCGTCAGCGAGGAAGAGATGTCCGAGCTGCATCAAGATCGGCGCTCCGGTTACCAAGGTCAGACCGCCGAAGACTATCTGGGCCAGTACGATCAGGCTTACCGCGTTTGACCAGAAAGCCGAACCTGCACGACCCTCCGCCGCCTTTCTGATCCAACCGGCTGCAAGAAATAGAAAAACCCCGACAATTACCGAAACTATCGGATGCAGGACCCTTAAACGGACCAGCATATGGGATGTCTGCGCCAGATCTTCCCGGATTCCCGCAGCGAGTGATTGCGAAGGGAAGAGCATATTGCTAAGCGCGGCTATTGAACCGGTAACCCCGACGACTATTATCGCGGCAACCCCCGCTGACAGAGTGTAGATTATCCTGCGATCCACATTCGCTCGCAATCTTCCGCCTCCGAGTGCAAACCAGCACGTCAGGGTCAGGAACGCGAGCAAAATAAACGTGTTGATCAGGTGCCCCGCCATCCAGAACGGGCGCACCGCGGTGAGCGTTTCCGCGGTGTTGCCTGTGAGGACCAGCCCGGCGCCGACCAACGCCTCGGTGACAATGAAAATGAAGGAAACGACGGCCGTCTTTCGAACAGGCGAGCCCTTTGCAAATTTCCTTAGAGCCCAGACAAGCAGCGCCAGGACAAAAAGGAAGGCGAGTCCGCTTGTGAGCCTGTGCGAGAATTCGATCACGGTCTTCAATTCCGGCGCAGAAGGAATTAACTCACCGTGGCAGGTGAGCCAGTGCTGGCCGCACCCGTCCCCCGATTTCGAGGCGCGAAGGAAGACGCCCCAGAGGATCACCACAATGTTGTAGGCGAGAACGAATAAAGAGAACTTCGCAAAGCCGGATATGTTCTTCAGCGGTTTCATTTTGACTTCTCGGTTCAATGTCCGAGAATAGCACCAAGGACATTGCTCACAAACCGCATCAGCTATAAGTTTCACTAAATGGAGATCGAACATTTCTTTATCTGCCCATACTGCTGGCAGGAGATCTCCATGCTTTTGGATCTGAGTTCCGGCGCTCAATCCTATATTGAGGACTGCGAAGTGTGCTGCCGGCCTGTTCGCGTTAGCTATGCGGCGGACGAGGGTGAACTTACCGAATTTGAAGCGGAGGCCTCCGATTTATGAAAAGATTCGCTGCCGGGCTGATCCTCGCCCTCGTATTCACGGTTTCCGCAGTCTTTGCCAGGGACCCTTATGTGGTGGTGCTCGGAGTAGGACAGGACGCGGGCGTCCCGCAGATGGGCTGCACCTCCCCTTTTTGCCAAAAAGCCTGGAAGGACCGCACACTTCGACGCACCGTATCTTCAATCGCCCTGGTCGATCCCGCCTCGGGCAAGCGCTGGATCTTCGACGCGACGCCTGACCTGCCCGAACAGTTTCAATTACTGAAGGAAATATCCGGCGATCAGTCCAATCTGCTCTCGGGGGTGTTTCTCACGCACGCTCACATAGGGCACTACACAGGACTGATGTACCTTGGAAAAGAGTCGATGAACGCAAACGGCGTCGAGGTGTGGGCGATGCCTCGGATGAAGGAGTTTCTAGAAAACAACGGACCCTGGTCACAGCTCGTATCGATCGGAAACATTAAATTGCGCCCTCTTTCAGACGGTCGCTCTGTAAACTTTGCGAATGGAATTTCAGTGACCCCTTATCTCGTCCCCCATCGCGACGAATACAGCGAAACTGTCGGATACAGGATCAGCGCCGGCGGCAAGACCCTTCTGTTCATACCGGACATAGATAAATGGCAAAAGTGGGAACACGGACTTGCACGGGCGACGGAAGAAAACGACTTTCTGCTTGTAGACGGCACCTTTTTCAAGGACGGCGAGATCCCGAGGCCGGCGAGCGAGGTTCCGCATCCGTTCGTGACCGAAACGATGGACCTCCTGAAAGACCTTCCTGCTACTGAGCGGAAGAAAGTCTGGTTCATTCATTTCAATCATTCGAATCCGCTTGTCCAGGGATCGGCGATACAACTTGCCGAAGTGGAAACCCGGGGTTTTGGTGTAGCAAGTACGGCGCAAGTCTTTGATCTCGGTCCCAGGGGCGAAAGGTGAACAAGCAGCGCATAGACAAACTTCTGGTTGAACGCGGCATTGCGGAATCAAGGACCAAGGCGCAGGCAATGGTGATGTCCGGCGTGGTACTTGTGGACGAGCGACGCGTCGAAAAGCCTTCGGAACAATTCTCCAAAGAGAGCGATATCAGGATCAAGGGAGAATCTGCCGAATCAAAATATGTAGGACGCGGAGGCCTGAAGCTTGAAAAGGCTCTCGCGGACTTTCATATATGCCCTATTGCATATGTTTGTCTCGACGTCGGCTCCTCGACCGGCGGATTTACTGATTGTCTCCTGAAGCACGGTGCGGCAAGAGTGTACGCGGTGGATGCGGGAACGAACCAGTTGGTTTGGGAGCTCCGGAACGATCCAAGGGTAACCGTGTTGGAAAACACGAATGCTCGTTACCTGACACCCGGTCAATTTCCGGTGCAGTTCGATCTGATCACGGTTGACGTTTCATTCATTTCGGTGACCAAGATCCTCCCGGCCCTTGTGCCGCTCCTGGGCGACAAAGGGCAGATCGTCGTCCTGGTCAAACCTCAGTTCGAGGTGGGAAAGGGCGAGGTCGGAAAGGGCGGGATAGTAAGGGAAGAATCAAAAAGATCGAGAGTGATAGTAGAGGTAGGCGAGTTTGCGGAGGGTCTGGGAATGTCTGTCGCGAACATTGTCGAATCCCCGATCACGGGAGCCGGGGGAAATGTTGAATATCTGATGATGTTGGCGAAACGCGAAAATGAATAAGGGGTCGGCGGCAAAACAAACGGATCGCACGGAACGCACGCCGGAAAGAGCAGCGTTTACCGAAGGAGTGCATTTCTACTATGAAGACGGGTATATGGTTCTGACTTCGCGGTTTCTTCTCGAGCGAGGATACTGCTGCGGAAACGGCTGCCGCCATTGTCCTTATCCGGAGGAAGACCAGGTTCGTGCTCAGAGAAGGTAGGTTTCAAGCTCCTCATCTGCCGGCTCCGCGGCCGGCACCAATTCCCTTTCAACAATGGTCTCCGGCTTGGGAGCACGCGCGATCGTAACCGGCGCGTCCACTGCGCAGCATACGCTTGTCAGCCGTTGATAGTCGGCCTTCATTTCGTCAAAGGTCCAAAGCCATTCAAGTGCACGCTCAACCACGCCGCCGAGACCTTCATCGGAAGGCTGCGCGAGCCTGTAGTGGATCCACTTTCCGTCGCGCCGGGCCTCGACCAGGCCGCTCTTTCTCAGGTAAGCAAGATGCCTTGAGATCTTTGGCTGGCTTTCGTCAAGCGCCTCTGAAAAGAAACAGACACAGATCTCGTCCTCCCTCAAGAGGTTCAGGATCCTGAGGCGGGTCTTGTCGGCAAGCGCCATAAAGAGATCTTCCATTGCTGATAAGTGTTGTCCGGCGTTCATAAAACGAATGTTATCAGAAATCCGAATAAAAGTCTTGACAATATGCATCGCCGCGCATATATTTGCTTTAACATATATGTGCAAGCAGATATGAATTCATTTCGAGGAGTTGTCATATTATGAAAACACACGTTTCTTTAAGGGTTACGGACATACAGCGAAGTATCGAGTTCTATTCAAAGATGCTCGGTGTCGGCCCGGTCAAGGTCAAAGAGGACTACGCCAAGTTCGACGTGGCGAATCCTCCCCTCAATCTTTCACTCAACAAGGCCGCTGTCACAGAGGGCGGTCAACTCTCACATCTTGGATTGCAGGTCGGATCGACGAGCGACGTGGAAACCGTCAGTCGGCGTTGGGCTTCGGAAGGGCTGATCACTCTCGAAGAGATGGGGACTGACTGCTGCTACGCACTGCAGGACAAGGTCTGGGTTTCGGATCCCGACGGAGCACACTGGGAAGTCTTCACCGTACTTGGCGACACTGAAGGCGTGGGTGATACGAGCAAATGCTGCGAGTTCACCGACGAACCGGTCAAGATCGGAAAAAGTGAAAAGGCCGCGTCCTGCTGCTAGCCGTTTCTCCAATGCAGTGCCGGTTTGAATCGTCTATGATATGTGCGGACCTCGGCAATTGCCGGCGTCCGCCTTTTGATTCACTGGGCGCTGCGCTTCGAGCAGCCGCCAGGTAGTCACAATTCTTCTGATACGAGGTCCTTAGTCTAATGAGCAAGAGATCGTTCTTAACTCGCGCGGTCCATGCCGGCGAATACGGCAGCGGGCATCACGGTGCTGTTTCATTCCCTGTGTATAACGCATCGGTATTCCGGTTCGAAAACGCCGACGAGGCGTTTGAGATTCACAATCACCACAAACACGGCTTCTATTACGGCAGGCTCGGCAATCCCACTCAGGAGGCTCTGGAGTTCACCGTGGCGGAGCTCGAGAACGCGGAATCTTCGCTCGCCTTCTCGTCCGGGATGGCGGCGGTATCCGCGGCTGTGATGACGGTCGCCGGAGCGGGTGATCACGTAATCGCGCTCAGTTCGATGTACTCCACTACGACCTCTCTTCTTAAACATCTCGCTTCGCAGTTCGGCCTCGAAGTCTCTTTCATTGACGGGACCGATGCTTCAAACTATGAGGCAGCGATACGCCCGAACACAAAGCTCTTGTGGCTGGAAACACCCTCGAACCCGGTGCTCAACATTACGGACATCAAAGCCGTCGCGGAAATCGCAAGAGCGCACGGGATCACGACTATCGCCGACAATACTTTCGCGACGCCATACAACCAGAACCCGATCGATCTTGGGGTCGATGCAGTGATCCATTCCGCAACGAAGTACCTTGGCGGACACAGCGATCTCACAGCCGGAATGCTTGCGGGCAATCGTGACCTGGTCGAAAAAGCGAGAATGGAGACCACCCGCTATTTTGGAGGGAACATCGCGCCGCAGGTCGCCTGGCTGCTCATGCGCGGGATAAAGACGCTGGCGCTGAGAATGCGTCAGCATAATGATAACGCATATGCCATAGCGCATATGTTAGCTGATCACAACAAGGTTACGGCGGTTCACTACCCCGGCCTGGACTCCCATCCGGGCCACGAAACGGCAAAGCAACAAATGCGGGGGTATGGCGGGATGGTGGCTTTCGACGTGGGCGGAGGTAACGAGGGCAAGGCGTTTGTGAACGGCCTCAGGCTTTGTGCCATTGCCACATCGCTTGGCGGAGTTGAGACGATCGTCCAGCACTCGGCGTCGATGACCCATGCGGGACTTTCAAAAGATGAGCGGGAGCGTGCCGGCATCCCGGACGGGCTCTTACGGCTTTCGGTCGGGATAGAAGATCCTGATGATCTTATCGAAGACATCGCACAAGCGTTGGAGGGCATTTAGATATGTCGAACGAACCATGCAGTCCTGTCCTGAGGCTTGGGTTTCTTGACCGATTTCTCACGCTTTGGATCTTCCTCGCGATGGCCGTCGGCGTTGCGATCGGTTACTTTGCGCCAGGAGTTGAATCTGTCATTAACCGGTTCCAGGTGGGGACGACGAACATACCGATCGCCATAGGTCTGATCCTGATGATGTATCCGCCGCTTGCAAAGGTTAAGTATGAAAAGCTGGGCGAGGTCTTCAGGAACACAAAGGTGCTCGCCCTGTCGCTTGTTCAGAACTGGGTTGTCGGCCCGCTTCTGATGTTCGGCCTTGCGGTGGCGTTTCTTGCAGACAAACCGGAATACATGGTCGGGCTGATAATGATCGGGCTTGCCCGCTGTATTGCAATGGTGATCGTCTGGAACGAGCTGGCGGAAGGCGACACCGAATATGCGGCAGGGCTCGTGGCATTCAATTCAGTGTTTCAGATACTTTTCTACAGCGCCTATGCGTGGCTGTTCCTGGGGGTCTTCTTACCTTTGGTAGGGCTCGAAGGCAGTTACGTGGAGATAGGGATCTGGCAGATCGCCGAGAGCGTTCTAATATACCTCGGCATACCTTTCTTTGCCGGGATACTAACGCGTTTCATCTTGTTGCGCTTGAAGGGCGAAGAATGGTACTCCCGCAATTTCATACCTCGCATATCCCCGATCACGCTAGTCGCGCTCCTGTTCACGATACTCGTGATGTTCAGCCTCAAGGGAAATCTGATCGTCTCTTTGCCTTTCGACGTTTTGCGCATTGCGATTCCGCTGGGCATCTACTTCGTGGTGATGTTCCTGGTCAGTTTCGCAATGGGTAAAGCGGTCGGGGCGGATTACAGCAAATCCGCCACGCTTTCGTTCACGGCCGCAAGCAACAACTTCGAACTCGCGATCGCGGTCGCGGTCGCTGTGTTCGGCATCGGTTCCGGCGCGGCATTCGCGGCGGTGATCGGACCGCTTGTGGAGGTACCTGTACTGATCGGCCTGGTGAGCGTCTCGCTCTGGATCAGGCAAAGATACTTTGGCGGGCAAAACCGTATCCAGGCGGAGGAAAGCGCAAATGCCTGACAGGGAAAAGATACTGGTCCTCTGCACGGGAAACTCGGCGCGCAGCCAGATGGCGGAAGGGCTCATCCGTCATATATGCACAGACATATATGATGTCTTCAGCGCGGGCACCGAACCCTCATTTGTAAGGCCTGAAGCGATTCGGGTAATGTCCGAACTCGGGATCGACATTTCCTCGCATCGATCAAAATCGGTGGATGAGTTCGGCGGCAAGAAGATCGAATACATTCTTACCGTCTGCGACAACGCGAAAGAGAACTGTCCTTACTTTCCCGCTTCAACGCGCCTGATCCATCACACTTTCGAAGATCCCGCGGCGGTTGAAGGCAGCGAGGAGGAACGTCTGAATGCGTTCAGAAGGGCCAGGGACGAGATAAAGGCGTATGTGCCGTCGTTTCTCGAGAAGATCGGCGCTTGAGCGCCCGGGGAATCATTGACCGATCTCCATTTATCATTGACCAGTGAGATCAGTACCCCGAGCGGTAGCGACGGGCACAAGAAAGATCAACCGATGAGGCGCAAAAGCGCAGAGTTTATTTTGGAAAGAGGGAGGCTTGAGAATCTAACTTCGGGACCTCGATCGGCACTTGGAGAAATGAAAAGCCCCGAAGGGACGATGGAAGCTAGCAGTTCCGGGGTTCGACAATATCCCTGGAGCCGCTTAACGGCGGCAGGGTGTTTACCTGCCGAGTCCCAAGGCGCAGAGGAAATGGGGATGGGACAGTCAAAAGAGAAAGGACGCGTCTTTCAACGCGCCCCGTATATTCCCCTTGTTCGTAAATAAAAAACCTAGGGTTGTTTTACTACCGGTTCCACAGGCTTCTCGCCTTCCTTTAGCTTCCATTCTTTCTTTTGCTCACGCCTCTCAATGTACCTCTGCTTTCGGAGTTCCATTCTTTCCTTCCGTTCTGCCTTCATTTGTTCAAGCTTGGCGTTCTGCTCGGGGGTCAGGAGTCCCAGCACCGTTGCGCGAAGCTGATCGCCGGACTCTTTCATCCCGGCATGTATCTCTTCGATCCTTGCCTTGTCCGCATCGGTAAAGCTCCCATCTCGCCGTTTCACCATCAACGTGCGCATTTCATCCATCAAAGGCTTGTTCACAGTCCTGTGGGTTTCCATCAGCGTTCTGATCTGGCTCTTTTGCGCGTCCGTCAGATCCAGATGGTGAATGCCTCGAAGCATCGAACCAAATCCGCCTCTGTCATGCATTCCGCGGCCTCCACGCATGCCGCCCATTCCACCTCGACGTTCCATCCTTTCCTGTTTCTCCATTTTCTCTGGATTCGTCTTTGTCGGTGCGTCTTGCGCG
>JAHEEZ010000157.1 GCA_024640445.1 Acidobacteriota bacterium
CTTCCCTACTCCGGGACCACCGGCGAGTCGCCGACCCGTACTTTTGGCGGCGCGGAGAACGAGACAACAAGGCTATACTCACAGGATCCGGGAGTGTCCGAACCGCAAACCCGATCTTCAAGAACCACGGCGATCGCCGCATCGATCGGAGTTCTCGTCATCGTAGCGCTGGGATTCGGCGGCTACTGGCTCTACAGTCGCGGCCCCACAAAGCAGATCGATTCGATCGCCGTGATGCCGTTCGTCAACGAAAGCGGCGATCCGAATATCGAATATCTATCGGACGGAATGGCGGAAACGCTTATAAACAGCCTTTCCGAGATACCTGATCTCAGCGTGAAGGCTCGGTCGCTGGTATTCCAGTACAAGGGAAAACAGGTGAGTCCCGGCACTTTGGCCTCGGAACTCGGAGTTCAGGCGATCCTCACCGGCCGCGTTGTCCAACGAGGCGAACAGGTTTCTCTCAGCGTTGAACTGATCGACGGCGCCACGCAGAACACGATCTGGGGCAAGAAGTACGATCGTACAGCTTCCGGTCTCGTCACGCTTCAGAACGAACTCGCCCGCGATGTTTCCGGCCGGCTCAGATCAAGAGCGAAAGAAGAAACCGCGAAGACGGAAAGCGGCGGTACCGATGACCCTGTCGCTTATCAGGCGTATCTTAAGGGCCGTTTTCATTGGAATAAGCGGACCGCTGACGATATGAAGAAGGCGATCGAGCAGTTCACGATCGCTACGGAAAGGGATCCCGGCTACGCCCTCGCTTTTTCGGGACTCGCGGACTGCTACGCGATCTCCAACGAATACACCGGCGCGCCGGCAAGCGAAACCCTTCCCAAAGCGAAGGCGTTTGCCGAGAAAGCCCTTAGTCTCGACAAGACTCTCGGCGCGCCTCACGCGACATTAGGATCCGTCTACATGTCATGGTGGGATTGGGAGTCATCTGAAAGAGAGTTCAAAACGGCGATCGAACTGGACCCCGATTACCCGACTGCTTACCACTGGTACTCAGTATTGCTGCGATACCAGGGGCGATTTGACGAGGCCTTAACAATAATCAAGCGCGGCGCTGACCTCGACCCCTTGTCCGTCATAATCCTTCAAAACGTCGTCAGCGTTCAGATGGCGCAGGGAGATTTCAAGACATGCCTGGAAACGACTTCGAAAGTGATGGACCTTGCCCCGGACTTTGTTTCTGTGCGTTCTAGAATGGGAGAATGCTATTTCGGCCTCGGACGTTCCGCCGATGCGATCCAATCGTTTGAGAAAGCACTCGAAATGAGAAACAGGTCAAGTTCCGCGCTCAGTGATCTCGGCTTCGCGTATGCTACCGTCGGAAGGCGGGCTGAAGCGATCGCGTTTCTCAAAGAGCTCGAAGCAAGATACGAAGGAAAAGAGACGGAAAATCTCGAAGCAAGATACGACAATAGAGAGACGACGGGTACGCATTTGGCGTTGATCTATCTTGGTCTCGGGGAGAAGGACAAGGTATTCGAATGGCTTGAGAAAGACTTCCAAAACAAAAACCAGTTCCTGCCGGATACCAGATGGGAGTCAAACTGGGCACCGATACGAAAAGACCCCAGGTACATCTCGTTACTGAAGAGAATGGGATTGCCGGAGTGAGTAATGAGTGAAGGTACGATTAGAAATTCATAATTGATAGTTGATAATTCGATGATCTACTCGGTTGCGGCCACGTGCTGTCGTCCGGCGACAGTTGAGTTTAAGGGCACATCATCAATTCCCCATTCTCAATTATCAATTTTCTCAGTACTCATCTCTCACCACTTTTCTCCGCGCGTTGATCGCTTGATATGAAACGATGCCCCCAATGCAGCCGTGACTACACGGACGATACTTTGAGCTTCTGTCTCGACGACGGCGCGGCATTACTCGACGGCCCCGCGTCGATGGACGAGCCTCAGACGGCGATCCTCCCGGACGCCGATTCGACCAGCGAGTCTCCGACCCGGACCTTTGAACCGCCGCCGGACAGCGACGGCCATTCGAATTCCGGGAAGATACCCGCAGGCGCAATGACTGGAAGATTCCGATCACTCGCGACACTTGTGGGCGTTCTTGTCATCGGGCTGGCAGCGGCGGGGATCTACTGGTACTACTTCCGGACTTCGGGAAGCCAGATCGAATCGATAGCCGTGATGCCTTTCGTAAATGAGAGTGGGGACGCGGACCTCGAGTATCTTGCGGACGGCATGACCGAATCCCTTATCACAAGCCTGTCGGCAATCCCCGATCTCTCGGTAAAAGCGAGAAGTTCCGTCTTCAGATTCAAGGCAAAGGAATTCGACTCAATAAGGATCGGTTCGGAACTCAAGGTCCAGGCATTGCTTATCGGAAGACTGACGCCGAAGGGAGACGGACTTTCGGTGCGGTTGGAACTGGTGAACACCGAAGACGAGACCGTGCTTTGGTCAGAGTCATTTGATAAAAAGGCAGGCGAACTGGTAGCACTCCAGAAAGAGATCGCCCGGGACGTGTCAAGCAGGCTCCGATTGAGTTTGAGCTCCGATGAGCAAAACAGTCTCACGAAGATCTACACGGAAAACTCGGAAGCTCATCGGTCCTATCTTCAAGGCAGGTTCCACTTGGAGAAGAGAAACGTCAAGGAATTTGAGAAGGCCAGGAGGCACTTCGAAAAGGCGATCGAACTTGATCCAAATTATGTGCTGGCGCAAGTGGGGCTTGCGGACACCTATAGCCTGTTTCCGGTTTATGATCCGGTTGCTGACCCCAAACAGTATTTGCCGCTGGCTAAGGAAGCCGCTCTTAGGGCGATCCGGCTCGATCCTGAACTCGGTGAGGCACACGCAACGCTCGGGCATGTCTTGTTCCACTATTATTGGGACTTTCCGGCTGCGGAGAGATCGCTTAAACGTGCGCTTGAGATCGATCCCGGCTACGCAACCGCTCACTTGTGGTATTCGGAGTATCTTGGTTTGGTGGACAGACACGATGAAGCACTCACGGAGGTGCGGATCGCCGCTGAAATGGAGCCATTTTCGCTCGTAATCAACCGAATACTGGCTGTAAGTTTGGCCAACAACGGAAGAGACGAAGAAGCATTGGCCCAGCTGGCCAGGACGATCGAGCTTTTCCCGAATGATGCCACCTCACGACAAGATCTGGCTGACCTCCTGGCGCATCAGGGCAAATATTCTGAGGCCGTGAAACAAGCGCTGGAAGGACGCAGACTCGGCGGAATGGATGCGGAATGGCTGGAAAGAGTGCAGAAATCTGCCGGAAGGGATGGCTGGAAGGGATATCAGAGCGAATTCGCGGAATACTGCGAGGAAATGAGACGAGAATCCGGACACTTCAGCAGCTACTCGGCTGCCCAGGCCTACGCCTTCATCGGCAAAAAGGACAAGGCCCTTGAAGCACTTGGCCGCGCGTTCGAGGAGCGTGACACCCAACTCGCCTTTCTGAAGCAGGCCTTCGCGTTTGAATCAATGAGGGAAGATCCAAGATTCAAGGAGATCGTGGGAAAGATCGGGCTAAAAAAGTAGATTAGCGGTGCCGGCCCGGGTCTCAGGAAAGGATCTTTCGAATCTGCGGGTTATTCGTCGGCTTGAACGGATGAATCTGCGCGGTTGGGCGTAGAGTCCATTCTGAAATGGCGGATCAAGAAGCTGCAGGTTCCGCATTCGAGATGATCGACAAGGCATTCGATGAAAGAAGCGTATTCATGGGGTATATGAACGATCCGAAGTTGAATAACCTGAGCAGCGATCCAAGAGTCCCCCAGGCATGAATACGTAGGCTAAACGGATCGCTTTTCAGCGCCCGCCTGTTCAACCCGTTCCCTCCTGATCCCGTAGCCGATGAACCTCGCGGGTATGTTCCTCACGATGCGAAATCTCAAAAGGAAACGAAGGAAAGCCGGAAGATCCGGAGGCTCATCCCGCGCGGCGAGCGCGGCGGAGATAACGCGTTTCTGAGCCTGGATCTGGAACCACTGGACGATCTTCGTGGGCAGTAGCCGGCGTTGCTGTACTGAAGCAAGGATCGCATCGCTGACTTCCCCGTCCTCAAGTAACGCAGGTCCCAATTTGTTTGCCGCCGCAACAGCGTCCTGGATAGCGAGATTGATACCTACGCCGCCAACCGGTGACATCGCGTGCGCCGCGTCGCCTATCACCAGAAGACCTGGCATATGCCACTTGTCCAGCCGGTCGACCCTTACTTCCAGCGTCTTCACATCGTCCCAGCTTTCAGGGATTCCGGTCTCATCTTCAAGGAACTCGGCGACACTCTCGACGGTGCGCCTAAAGTCCCCGATCGGCTCTTTTCGAAGGGCTTCATCGCTTCCCTTCGGCACAAGAAAGGCGGCCTGCCAATAATCTCCACGGTTCAGAAGCACCATCATATGCCCCGCACCGAGGATACCGAATGTCTCGTTCGGGTGACTCGCCTGCCGCGGAACTCTGAACCAGAGGACGTCCATTGGAGCGCCGAACTCCGTCACCTTGAAAGCCGCCTGTTCCCTGAGCGCCGAGTATCTTCCGTCGCACGCCACAGTTACGCGGGCGCGAAGATCGTACACCCCATCAGGACAAGAAGCTCGCACACCCTTCACCTCTCCATTTTCAATTATCAATTCCTCCGCTTTGTGGCGCATTCGCAGATCGAAGTTCTCGAAGCGGCTTCCGTAATCCGCGAGCATGTCGAGGAAATCCCATTGGGGAACGAAGGAAAGGTAATCAAAAGGTTTGAGGCCCCTGAAGTCGACGATCTTCCTGAAATTGCCGCCGATGTGCGCGCCGAGCTGCCGGACCTTGTATTGCGGGAGCTTCTCGAACGTCGGCAGGAGTCCGATCTGATCCAGGATCTCTATGGTCGAGGGATGAACCGTGTCGCCCCGGAAATCGCGCAGGAAGTCCTTGTGTTTCTCGAGGACGGTGACCTTCACACCTTGCCGGGCGAGGAGCACGCCGAGCATCATTCCGGCAGGGCCTCCGCCGGCGATGAGGCAATCGGTGGTTATCGCAGCATCTGGCATTCTTCCTTCTTTCTACCGGAGAAAGGGCGTCTGTTCCAGGAAGACGATCACCTTTGTGCGTTCAAATGAACAAACTCGGTCGATGTCGAATACCGGTCGGACCCTCTTGCAGGCCATTACCGATCCGGAATTCAAGCAGGATTGGCCGGCACATGGTCATTGCCGGCCGATCCACAACTTCTTCCTGATCAAGACCTTGCTGCCGGTTCACTCCGAGCCTTATGGAACGGAATACAGGCTGGGCAGCGGTTTGTCTCCAGCGGCACCAAATGGCGCCGACTGGAATCCGGATGTCGACCCCAAGATGAACCATGTGCAGTTCTGGCTTTGACGCCAGACAGCCGCATCATACACTCCATCACCGTCGTAATCTCCGGGTGTCGGTATATCCCCGGTCGCTCCCCACGGAAACGCGTAGAAGGAACTATCTTCGGACCTGACAACATACCATTCGCCGGTCGACGGCCGCCAAAATGCTACGTCAGCCTTGCCGTCCCCCGTGTAGTCACCTTGAACGGTCTTGTCTCCGGGAGAACCAAACTGATAGGCTCCAACGCCGCCGGCGGACTTCAGGTGCCACCATTCCCTGACCGAAGGTCTGAAGATGGCGACGTCATCCATTCCATCCCCGTCATAGTCAGCCACAACGGGCAGATCTCCTGAAGCTCCGAACGGAAGCGAGGAAATCCCGGAATCCGAGGACCTGAGTATGAACCAAAGGCCGGTGGACGGACGGAACACGGCAGCATCGTCTGTGCCGTCGCCGTCAAAATCTCCCGGCGCCGGTTTGTCGCCGTTCGCGCCAAATGGAAACGCGTAAAATGTGGTGTCCTCCGAACGGAGAACGTACCAGGTGCCGCTTGAGGGTCTGAAGAAAGCGACATCCGATTTACCATCGCCTGTGAAATCGAACGGGGTCGGAATATCTGTCACCGAACCGAACGTAAATGCGCCGACACCTTGATCAGACGACCTGAAATACCACCACTCACCGACCGATGGTCTGAAGATGGACAGGTCAGTTTTGCTGTCGCCGTCAAAATCGTATTGAGCGGCCCTGGGCGTGACATTTAACGCAATTCCGCCGATCTCAAGTTTGTAATCTTTTCCGATGCCGATGTCGGGATTTACTTCGTGTACCACAACCGAGAACGGTTGACCCACTGTTACCCAAAACGAATACGTTCTTGGGTTTCCCAGATTTGGGCTGACTCCATTGTCCGCCAGGAAGTTCGAACTGGGATTGGAAGGGTTGAAACCGCTGCTGTTGTAAGCGGCGGAATAGAAATCATATCCGGTTCCGGTTGTGCTTAGCGTCACCTGAACACATCCCGAGGCAGCCGGCGTAACAGTGTAAAGATCGTACTGTCTCAGCCCGAAGGTGCTAAACAGACCCGGATTCGGTTTTGGCGAATCGCAGGTCGAAGCGGGTGAATTCCGATTAAGTCGGCCGACCTGTTGTCCTGTCGCCGGGACGTAATCAGGATTGGGTGGCGGTGCAGCAAGATCGAGCCGTGAATTGATCTCGATCGTCGGGATCAGGTTTACGTTGCTGATGTTCAAGGTGTAATTGTCGCCGATTCCAGCCGCTGGAGTCACTTCGTGGACCATCACGAAGAAAGGTACACCGCGCTGAACCTTGAACGAAAAGACAACGGACGAATTCGAAGCGCTTTGGCCGGGATCAGCGAGGTAATTCAATGAAGGATCAGAATTAACCCACCCGTATTGATCGTAGACGACGATCTGGGCCTGATCGCTGCCTGTGTGGTGTAGTGTTACGAAGGCGCACCCGGATGATGCCGGAACAAACCTGTAGAGATCGGCTCGCCGGTCCCCGGTCGGTGTAAACAACCCCGGGTTTGTCTTCTCAGTATCACACGTGCTCGCTCCGCCTAAACGTGACAGCCTCCCGGTCTGTATTCCGGTCCCTGCATAATACGCGGGATGTGATGGAGGCACGGTCGTGTCAAGAACGCCGTTAACTGTGAAATCAGGCGCCAGCTTCACGCCGTTAAGATCCAGCGTATAGCTCTGACCAATGCCTCCCGCGGCATTGACCTCATGAACCACAACGTGGAATTTCTGTCCGGCAACTACGTCAAATGAAAAACTTCTTGACGGGTTCGAATCTGTCGGGCTAACCCCGGGATCTCCCAAATAGTTGGCCGAGGGGTCCGAGATGCTCAATCCGTATTGGTTATAAGCAGCGCTGAAAAGAACATCATTTCCGGCATTGCTCAATGTCACCGTCACACAGCCGCTGGTAAGCGCGATGAACCTGTAGTTATCGAATTGCCGCTCGCCGGTGGGGTTGAAGATACCAGGATTCGGCTTTAGCGACCCGCAAGCACTTACGGTACCGCTGCGGGTCAATCGACCTGTCATCAAGCCGGTTTCGGCCCTGTAAGCTGGGTTAGAGGCGGGGGCGGTTGTATCCAGCGTTTCGTTGATCGTCACACCGGAGACTTGGGAGAACAGGATAGAAATCGAAAAACAAATCAAAAACCATTTAACTACTCTCATTTCTGCCTCCTTGTTCTGTAAGTTGTTTATTTACAACAATTAATAAGGTGGCATTACTTAACTTATATCACTTCCAACTGCCTATGGCAAGCTAGATATAGGGGAGCGAAACTGGAAACGGGAGAGTTGGTAAAGGCCGAATCGCGGGTGCGGCTGATATTCCTGAACACAAATGAAGTTGTCGTTGAACGTCCGCCCGATATCCTACGGGGCCTGGTCAACTCCCGCATTGAAGCACGAAAAAACCTGTACAGGAGCGTTAGAGATCCTGGCAAGCGGAAATCAGGCAAAGAAAGAAGGCGGCAATGCGTGCCGCCTTCTTTCATCAAGGTCGCCTTCGTATGCGGGTCACTTAGCGATCTTCATCGAATAGAGGATCGAGGCAAACGCATCTTTCCGGTCGTTGAACTTGCCGCCGTCCGTGGAAACCATAATGTTCAACTGCTGATTCTGGCCCTGGTAATTCCGGAACGCGATCCACTGATGCCTTCGGGGGCTGTCCGACTCTTCCGGCATCGCTTCGACCCATTCGACGCCTTTCACACCGTCAATTACAAGATATCTTGCGCTCTGGTACTTGCCATTCTTCAACTGCTGAAGCGCGCTGTCGTAAGTAGCTTTCAGGCTGATCTCCGAAGGAAAGTCGTTTGGCATTACCGAGATCGATCCGATAAGGAATCCGACCGAGGGTGAACCGTAATTGAATGATTCCTTTTTGACATCCATCTTCGCCCAGCCGTCAGGAACCTTGAAAGACATTCCCTGGTCCGGCCAGTCGATCTGGGTGGACTTGTCCTGGATGGCTTTTTGAGCCGCGGTCAGTTCCGGTACGTCCGCGCCCTCGGGGGCATCGGTCGTGCCCTCTTTTTCGGTCGATTCGACCGAGCTGTTGGACTCACTGATCTGTTGTTTGATTTTGTCAGTGATGCCGCAAAAACTAAGCGCGAAGAAAAGCATTCCCGCAGGTAAGATCAATTTCATTTTTTAAGCTCCTGGTGAAGGTTTGTAGATCCGCCCTATTC
>JAHEEZ010000158.1 GCA_024640445.1 Acidobacteriota bacterium
ATACAAAACAAAACCGACGAATTCCAATTCGTCGGTCTCAGCACTCGTCTCTCAATACCTATCTCAAATGATTAGTTCACCAGAAAGACCTGTGTGAAGAAGTAGGTGCCGTCGCTTGCAACCGCGAGCCCGATGCCTGTCTCGCGCCAACGCGGATCAAGTAGATTGTCCCGGTGGCTGGGAGACATCATCCATCTTTCCACCGCATATTCCGCCGGATCATCGAATCCTCTAAGAAAGGCTATGTTCTCTCCAACCGCTGACCATTTGTCCAGCCCGTGGTCGATGGCCCTCTTGTCGACCAGATTTCCGTCCAGGTCCGTGTGGCTGAAGTAGTCATACAACGCCATCTCGCCGGAGTGTCCGCGGGCGACATCCGCAACGGTCGCATTCCAGGCGAGCGGCCTCAGACCCTTCTCTCTTCGTTTCCCGTTGATCAGGTCAAAGACCCGCCGCTCGAAAGCACGCGACCGATTGTAATCGACCGATCCGCCGGAGGCCGGACCTGATGATTTTGCCGAGGACCCCGAATCGGCGATGACTCGCGGCCGCCTGACAATCGATTTGGATTTCGAAGGGGAACCCTGTCCGACGCGTCCTTCGGCAGACGCAGTTTGGCTGTTGGCAGTCGAAACAAAAGCCATCAGCAGGCAAGTTAATGTCAGATATTTCAGAGAATATGATATTTGGATCTTCATGGCTTCTTCACTTCAGCAGTCCGACCGTCTCAGTTGAAGAGACTCGCGACTTTGCGTTCACCCGTATCGCTACGGGGTTGCCTTTTCGGTCAAGAGTTTGTGAGCGGGAGGGCTCGGATCGAGCAACTCATACCATCTATAGAACTTAGCAGATGGAACAAGGATTGACAATGTTTTTTAAACTGTTTGAATACCAACCTGCAAAAGAAGGGGGCAGCACGCTGCCCCCTTCCTCACGACGAAACCGCTCAACAGTCAGCGGCCGAGTTTCTTTCTGATCCGGTCCGAATCCTCTGCCTTTGTCAGGTACTTCAACGCCTTCGACCAGATCTCGTCCGCCTCAGATGACTTTCCGCGGGCCTTCAGCACATCTCCAAGGTGTTCCATGATCGTCGCGGATGTCGGCGAATAGCGAAGCGCCCGCCTGAGGTTGTGTTCGGCTAGTTCCAGTTTGCCAAGTTTGAAGTATGCCCAGCCCAACGTGTCCAGATACGAAGGATTCTTCGGATCGACCTTCACTGCTGCCTGGACAAGCTCAAGCGCATTTTCAAAATTCTTTCCGTTTTCCAGGAACAGATAGCCGAGGTTATTGAGGGCGATGGGATTCTTTGGAGAATCCGAGAGTATTTCCCGCAGATTCTTTTCCGCGGACTGAAAATCACCGGAATTCTGCTGCGCTGAGGCGAGTGACAGCTTTGCGATCTGGCGCTTTTCTTCACCGCGTGCCACAGAAAATGCGCTGGTGGCAGCCTCGATCGCCTTCCGAGTCTCTCCCGCCTGGTTGTACAACGAGGAGATGAATACGAAATTGATGAAATCGTCGTACATCACCGACGGACCGATTCCGGCCGGCTTGTTGTCGATCAGATCCCTGATCAGTGACACCGCTTCCTCTACCCTGCCAAGATCAGTAAGGACCGACGCCTCAGTCCGAATCAGACTGTAGTCTCTCGGTGCGCGGCTCCTGACAGACTTGACGTGCGCAAGCGCTGAGTCGCGGTCCCCTTTGATCCTGTAAAGATTTATCAGTTCGCGGTCAGGCGTCAGGTCTTCCTCCGGGAACACTCCTCGTGATTCGTTTATGATCTCAAGCGCCCGCGCATAATGTTCTGCCGAGACCTCAGCGTTCACCATCTTCCCGAGCACCAATCCCGCGAACTCCCTCTCATCATCATCGTGAACCGGACCTTTTCCAATCTTTCGGGCCTTCAGTGCCTTCCGATAGGCATCGATCGCTGACTCCGGATCCTTGTTCTCGACGTGTAGGTCGCCAAGGGCGACAAGATACGCAGATGACACTTTTCCGTCCTTTTCGGAAACCCGTGCGGCAGCGTTTTCAAGGACCTTTGCGCCCTCCGAAGCCCTGCCACTTCGCAAGAGAGTCTCCGAAAGAAGCTGATTTAACGAAAGATTATCCGGATTGGCAAAGACCGCCTGGCGAAGCGCTTCTATCACAGGCGACATCGACTCGACGGTTGCGTTTTCAAGTGCCTGGCCAAGCAGGTCCACCGCTTCAAGATTACCGGGATCATCAGAGATGGCGCGGGTCAATATCTCTAGCGCTTCAGAGTTCCGCCCCATGTCGAGAAGTGCGCTGCCGAGTCTGACCGCGGCCGCTTCAGGAGAAAGCTCCGAATCTTCCCTCATTACGCGGCCGTAAAACCCCTGCTCAACAGGAGCCGCCGACGCAAGCCAATTTCTAAGCGAGCCAATCCGCTCTTCTTCCTGACCGGTCGCTTCATAGAACGCACTGAGGAAAGCCCATGCTTCAGCATTCCGAGGATCAAGCCTGCCGATCTCCTTCCAGGCTGAAATGGCCTTCGCGGCAAATTCCGGGATAAGCTTCTCCCTTCCCAGGTTGCTCTTGATCGTATATAGCCTTCCAAGGAATCGGTATCCGCCGAAATTGTCATTGTCGAGTTTCACCGCGATCTCAGACAGGCCGATCGCTTCATCCAGATCCTGTGGCGGTGACGTTAGCGTGAGTTCCGCAAGTGCTGTGTAGCCCTCTGCCAGTTTCGGGTCAAGTTCCACAGCCTTCTCAAGGGCGGACTTGGCCATACGCGCCCCAACCTTGATTCCCGGCTCAGCGGCCCTCATCCGGCGCATGCTCCAAAGATATCTCTGGCCCTCCAGAAGTCTGGCGTATGCTTCTTCCCTGTCTTTCCTGGAGATCTCAAAATCCTCCGGAAGCCCCTCAAGACGGCTCGCAAGCAATTCCGAAAGCTTTTCCTGTCCAGCGGCGCCTGCGGCAGGCGCGGGCGGATCATCTCCGACCTGCGAAAAGGCTGCCGCAGAAAACGAAAGGACGATCGCTGCCAACGAGAAGGTGATAAATAACTTTTTCATTGATAAACCCGGCTGGAATGTTGGATCTGCCTGGCGGCCGGCGCCCGTTCGCATTCGGGGAGTGTTTGCTCCCGGGCACCTTTAGGATTTGAAACGCCGGTCTTCCGGCAACTTCCTAATTCGGACTGCCCGACGGCTGTCTTTCTGATATCACAGTCGTCAGCGCCTTCGGGATCTGCGAACTTTCGATCTCACCCTGGTTCTCGATTATCTGGTCAATGAGCTCGAATTTCTTTTCGTCGAACTCCTTGGTCATCAGAACCCCATTCTTGTCGATTGTCAGCGGATAGATCCCGAGGAACTCGTTCTTGAAGTTCGCGAAGAAAGAGACCTTGTCCGGAGGGAGCAATTCCTTGCGGTCAGGATTAGGTTCCGGTATCGCCGCACCTATCAGGTTGAGCTGCTCTTTCGCCTTGTCGACGTAATCGCTGTTCGGATAGTCCCTGACGAGCTGCTGGAAATACTTCGCCGCCTGATCCGTCTCCTCTTCTATCTGGTACGTTACCGCGAGTTTGTAAAGCACCTCGTCCATGAGATAGAACTCAGGATACTTCTCCATATTTTCAAGGTACCTGGACTGCGCGCCTTTCAGCCCGCCTTTCTCATACTTCACAGCCTGCTTGTAGTAATAGTTCCCGACGATCAGGTTATGCATTCCAAGATTGTCCTGCACTTCCTTCAACCGAAGTTCAGCTTGCGGCCTCAACGCGGTGTCAGGATAAATCTGCAAAAGGGCGGTCAACCGCTGTTCTGCTTTCTTCGCGCGGGTGATGTCCCTGTCCGGAAGACCGATCTGGCGCATCTCCGATTCAGCGATCTTAAGCAGCACGCGGTCCGCAAGGGGATGCGTGGGGAAAAACGTACGCCAGTCCTGGTAGGCCGCCGCCGCCTGGATTAGAGAACTCGAAGAGCCTTCAAGATAGAAACTGTCCGCGACCGCGAGCTTTGCCATAGGCAGATACGCCGAGTCCGGATACGTGGTAATTATCGTCTGGAACAGCAGCCTGCCGACCTCGTAGTTTTTCTTGCGAACCTCCCGGGTAGCGACGATAAAGAGTTCCCTATCGCGTCCCGGAGTAACGTTTCCGATCAGTTCTTCATACTCGTCGCTCCCTCCGCCGCCGAACAACCAAAGGAATTTCTTTTTCTTCTTTAACTCGCGGGGTTTTCCAACATCCGAAACGATCTTCGCCCTCGCGTCCGCAGTATCCAGCAGCGTGTTGTCCACCCTGGACTGAAGAAGAGCGACCCGGTCTTCCAGGCTGTCGATGTCCGAGATCTCATACTTGTCTGCTCGGGACACCTTTCCCCGCATGCTGTTGACCTCGTTCTGGAGTCCGGACGTCTCTTTTTCGAGCGAAATTAGCCGCCCGAGCGGAGTTTCAGGATCGTCCTTGTCCCCTTTGACATCCTTGTCTTCCGTCCGAAGAACCGAGGAGGCGCTGCTCAGCGAGCGCTTCATCGTGTCCAGCTTCTGGCGCATGACTTCAAGCCTTTGTGTCGGAGTCGCGTCTGATCTGCCTTGCGCGAGTCCCATCGTTGCGAACACCGCAAGCACAAGGAAATAGCCTGCGAACTGCTTTTTGAATATGTTTAGCATAAGTGCCTCGAAAGATATGATTGTTAGTGATCTCGCCCCTTCAGGTTCAAACCCATACGGTCGCCGCTTCGATCAGCCCCCTGACCGCCCCTTTCGGCTTGCCTTCACCGAAGACAGCCGAACCGGCAACGATGATCTCGGCGCCCGCCTCAACAACAGTGGCGATGTTGCCGGCATCCACTCCGCCGTCGATCTCTATGCGCGTCTCAAGGCCGCGCTCGGCGATCATTGCCTTCAAACGCCTCAGCTTGTCCACTGAAGTGGAAATAAAACTCTGCCCCCCGAACCCAGGGTTGACTGACATCAGGAGTATGAAATCCGCAAATGGCAAAACTTCCTCAAGCGTCCAGAGCGGTGTGCCGGGATTTATAGCCACACCCGCTTTCGCGCCGGCAGCGCTTATCGCCGTCAATGTTCTTTGAAGGTGAACATCCGCCTCCACGTGAACCGAAACCATGTCAGCGCCGGCATTAACGAAATCAACCGCGTATCTCGACGGCTCGCTGATCATTAGGTGGCAGTCGATCGTAAGATCAGTCTTTCGTCGAAGAGACTTCACGACGGGCAGGCCGATCGTGATGTTCGGCACGAAGTGTCCGTCCATCACATCGACGTGAAGAACCGTCGCCCCGCCTTCCTTGACGGCTTCTATCTCTTCAGCAAGCCGCGTGAAATCCGCCGACAGGAGAGAAGGTGCAATTTCAAACATAAATTCAGAGATTTAATTGAAAAGTTGGTTGCGGTGTCATCAGCGCAAGTTGCTCGGCGGGGTCTTCCTTGGACGCACCTCGCCGCTAGTTGGCGGTTTTGCCGTATCAGAGGCTGGCTTGGGCGGCTTCACCGTATCCTGCCTTGCCGCCGGCGCCGGATCTTTCTTTTCACCTGCAGGCTTATCGCCGGCTTTACCTTCATCACCGGACTTCACTTCTCCAGCGGGGCTATCGCCGGTGCTCGGAGAGGTATCCTGATCCTTTTTTTCTTCCAGAACGTCCCTTGTTTTCGGCTCTTCCTTCTTGTCGTCCGGCTTTGTTTGTCTCTTCGCTTTGTCTGTCTTGAGTTCCGGAAGGTCCTGGATCTCTTCGATCGCTTCCTGATCGTCCTTTACCTCAGTCGGCGGCTCGGTTCCCGGCGGATTCGGTTCGCTTACCACGACCGAAATGATCAGTCCGGTCTTCGCGACCGTTCCTGCCCGGGGCCTTTGCTCGAGAATAGTGTTCGGGTTCTCGCTGCTGTAGCGGGTCGCGATCTTCTTGATCCGAAGTCCAAGACTGCTTAGTTCGTCCTGCCCTTGATTGAAGTTCTTCCCAACAACCTTGGGTATCTCGACCTCGGTCCCGGCAAGCTGCAGATAAATAACCCCAAAAAGCCCTGCGGCAAAGGCGGCCGCAAGCGAGACCGCGATCAGGATCTTTCCGATGGCAGAAGCACCTTGCTTTAAGTAATCCATAAGGTCCAAAGCCCGTAATCCGGCACTCGATCAATTCCCGAAGTCTAACATTTTTCAGCTCAAAGCCAAAGAATCGAGGCTAACTGAGTCGGCGAAAAAAAGCAATGAAGAACCCCGATATCCCGTCCCTTTGCGGCAGCGTCTTCGCATAGCCATCACTTCCTTTGAAACGATCCGGGACAAGTGCAATTTCTGTTTGGAAATTCGTGTGCGATTCCCGAAATTCATCCGCGACGCTTTCGTTCTCTTCGACTTCAAGTGAGCAGGTCGAATAGATGAGTCTGCCGCCGGGTTTGACCGCGTTGGATGCATTCGCAAGGATGCGCAGTTGTTTTCCTCGCAGTTCCCCGGGATCAGACGGTTTGAGGTAGTACCTCAGTTCGGGATTCTGCGCGATCGTACCGGTTCCTGTGCATGGGGCGTCGACCAGGACCGTGTCAAAGACATCCGGCCGGAATGGCAGTCCTTTTTCAGCATCTGCTTGAACTACCGACACAAAGCCCGTCTGCTGCTCAGCGCATATCCTCTTCAGCAGCGAAGCCCTGCCGGAATGTAATTCGCAGGCCACGATCATCTCCTTCGAGCGATCGAACTTCCTCGCAGCATATGTGACCTTACTTCCCGGCGCAGCGCATACGTCAAGGAAGGAACCTGCTTCGCGTATCACTGCCGCTTTTGCGACCAACTGAGATCCCTCATCCTGAAAGTAAATTAGGTTCTGTTTGGAAATTCCATCAAGGAAATCCGAGCGGCCGTGCGCGATGTAAGCACCTTCGACCACTTCAGACGCCGCAATCGATGGGTCCTCCGCGATCTTCTGTCTGATCGTGACCCGTTGGTCCTCGTCAAGAAGATCGAAACGCCGTGTAAATCTGAATGCCGAGGGAGAATTCGAGTTATTGAATTTCAGGAGTGCTTCGGTTTCCTCCAAGCCAAAAACTCCGATCCATTTTTCTACTAGCCAAAGCGGGTGCGAGTATCGGACGGAAAGCCCCTCAGCGCCGGTCATTTCATCCTTCTCAAATCCGGACCTGACAGCTTTTCGCAGCACCGCATTGACAAAACCGCGCGCCGACCGTTTCCCTGCCCGTACGACGAGGTCCACGGAATCGGACACGACAGCGTAATCGGGAACCTTATCCAGAAACCGAAGCTGGTACAACCCCATCCTGAGCGAGACGAGAACTTCCGAATCGAACTTCTCTGGTTTGCGTCCGGATATCTTTCCAATCGCATCGTCGAGCAGGATGAGATTGCGAAGTGTTCCGAGCACGATCTCGTGGCACAATCCGCGATCAAGCGGGCCCAGAGCCTGCTCTCGATCCGCGAGAAGTGCCGAGGAATGTGAACGCTCCGTCTCAACACGCAAGAGCACTTCGAAGGCGCTGATCCTGGCGGGGGAAATCTTCATACGTGAAGCCCTACTCTTGGTTCCTGTTCTTGAAAACGGACGGATCTTCCGCTTCGCCTTTGGCAAGTCCTTCGTCGACAGTGACACGTTCATCAAAAACAAAGCACTCCCCTTCCCAAAGACTATCTTCGGCGGGCATGTCTTCGAGATACCGAAGGATCCCTCCCCGGAGCTGGTATACCTCGTCGAACCCTTCCTGCTTAAGGTACGGAGCGAACTTCTCACACCTTATTCCGCCCGTGCAGTACATCGCGACCCTCTTGTACGAGGTCCTGTCGATCTCTGAATTGACGGCGGCCGGAAGCTCGCTGAAGCTGGAGGTTCGCGGATCGAACGCGTTTCGGAAATGACCAACTTCGACCTCATACCGGTTTCGCGTGTCCAGCACGAGCGTTTCCGGATCTCTTATCAGTTCGTTCCATTCGCGAGCCCCAACGTGCGTACCTTGTCCCAGCGAGAGATCAACCTGCTTGCGAAGAGTGACTATTTCCTTCTTGATCTTCACCTTCCGCCGCCTGAACGGGATCTCGTCGTGGTAAGAGTTCTTTATCTCCAAACGGCTATTGAATATCGATTCGGCTTCGGAAATGAATCTCTCAATGGCATCCGGTGCGCCGCCGACCGTCGCGTTGAACCCTTCCTCCGCGACGATCACGGTCCCATAGACAGATCCGGCGATCATCGCCCCGATCAGACGATCGCGCAGGTCCGGAAGCCCCATAAGCTTCTTGAACTCGTAGAAAGCCGCTATCCTGTAAGCCTTCTTATTCATTCAAACTCCGAACCTGCTGCCGGGTGGAACGGATGCTCCGTTCAGGAAATCGCGAGCGGTCATCCTTCGCTTTCCTTCCTGCTGAAGTTCCGTGATCTTCAAAACGGTTCCGGCGCCACAGACAACATCGATTCCCTCCGGATTCGCGGACAAGACGATTCCCGAATTGGAATCACCTCCTTCCGGGGACGCCGCTTTGCATTTCCAAACTGTTATCTTGCTGCCTTCAAGCTTTGTATAGCTCCTCGGAAACGGTTGAAATCCTC